>CAKUTY010000065.1 GCA_934692455.1 uncultured Erysipelotrichaceae bacterium | reverse complement strand
TCAAGAATTTGAAATTGCTGATTATGAAGAAGTTGAGGCAATTTCCAAAAAATTGATAGAACAAAATTTTGAAGCATATAAAAAATTAGGAGAATAACATGACACTTGAAAATAAATTAGGACTTGCAAATTCTACAGATCTTGCTAGGGAAGAAGAACGTATCAGCAAAAAGAAGGCTATTGAGCTTTTTGAGAGTGGGATTTTAGACACTCTACCAGCGGGGAAGTTTTCTACATTACAAAAAATTCATGAATATTTATTTAGCGATATTTATAATTTTGCCGGTAAGGTGCGTTCAGTGAATATCGCAAAAGGAAATTTTCGCTTTGCGCCATTAATGTATTTGGAGGCTTCATTATCAAACATTGATAATATGTCACAATCTACATTTGATGAAATAATAGAAAAATATGTAGAAATGAATGTGGCACATCCTTTTAGAGAAGGTAATGGTAGAAGTGCTCGTATTTGGCTTGATCATATATTAAAAACAGAAATTAATCAGGTTGTAGATTGGAGTAAGGTGGATAAAGAGGACTATTTACTGGCAATGGAACGCAGTCCGATTAAGGATGTAGAAATTAAAGTGTTATTAAAAAACGCTTTGACAAATGAAATTAATAGCAAAGAAAACTTTATGAAGGGTATTGATCATAGTTATTACTATGAAGGCTATAACAATTTTAAGACTGAAGAACTATAATCTTTATGCCCTTAGCATTATGCTTAGGGTTTTTTAAAGGATGTGTAATCGGTTATTATATTGGTAAGAGGATATTGATATGCCGTTTCAGATAATAAGAGAAGATATTACAAGAGTAAGAGTTGATGCCATTGTGAATCCAACAGATGATGCTTATACACATTTGGGTGGTAGTGATAAGAGAATTCATGATGTGGCAGGTGATGAATTGTATATAGAATGTAAGAAACATGGCTCTTTAAGCGTGGGTGATGTTGTTGTTACTTCTTCTTACAATATGAAGAATTGTAAGTATATTATTCATGCTTTTGGTCCTATATATGTTGATGGTAAGCATAATGAAGAGGAACTACTTATAAGGTGTTATAAGAATGTTCTTAGGTGTGCTGTTGATAATAATATAGAGAGTGTTGCGATTCCTTTAATTTCAACTGGTTCTTTTGGTTATCCTAAGAAGGCTGCTTTAAAAGTAGCAACTAATGTGATTACTAACTTTGTTTATGAACATGAATTGGATGTATATTTACTGGTTTATGATAAAGAAGCTTTTGATATTTCTAATAGTTTATATAGGGATATCCATAATTATTTAGAGGATAATGGCATTTATGATGAGGTTAGAGCTCATCGTTCAAGGGTTCCTTCAAAAGCTTTTGGCTTTATGAGTAAGCCAGTAGGCAGTTTAATATCAGAACATGAAGTTTTAGATGAAGAGTTTAGTTTTGTGGATTTTGTAGAGGATGAATCTTTTAATGATTGTTTAAGAAGAATAATAAGAGAGAAGAATCTAATAGAGTCTGATGTATATAAAAGGGCTAATTTAACTAAACAAGCTTTTAATGGTATCTATAATGAGGGTAAGGTTCCTAAGAAGAATAATGTGTTGGCTTTGTGCATTGGACTTAGGCTGAATATCGATGAGGCTGATGATTTTATAGAGAAGGCTGGTTATTCTTTTTCTAGTGGCAATAAGCATGATTATATTGTTAGATATTTTATTGAGAATGAAGATTATAACATCTATAAGATAAATGAAATATTGATTAATGAGGATTTACCATATCTTGGTTCTAAGTACGAATAATGTAAACTCGTGGTTTACCTTTTAACTTCTTATAAAACTTATTATTTAGATAAGTTAAAGGAGGAAAAGAAATGATTGAGTTAGTATTTATCTTAGATGAGAGTGGTTCTATGCGTGGGTTAGAGAAGGATACGATAGGCGGTTTTAATTCTACTATTGATAAACAAAAGAAAGAGGATGGTGATTGTTTAGTTTCTACTGTATGTTTCTCTAATAGTCAAAGAGTAATACATGATAGGGTTAATCTAAGGGATGTTAAGGAATTGACTGAGAAGGATTATGTACCATGTGGTTCTACAGCTCTGATTGATACGGTGGCTTCTAGTATTAAGCATATTAAGATGGTGCATAGATATATAAGAAAAGAAGATAGACCTGATAAGGTAATGTTTATTATCACTACCGATGGTATGGAGAATGCATCTCATAAGTATTCTTTAAGTGAAACAAAAAGAATGATAGAAGAGTGTAAGGAAAATGGTTGGGAGTTTATCTTTTTAGCAGCTAATATTGATGCTTATGAAACAGCAAGAGATTATGGTTTTGATGAAGGGTCTACTGTTAATTATGTAAATGATGAAGAAGGCACTGATATTAAGTTTTGTTGTGTTGGTAAAGCTATTTCATCTATCAGATCTTCTGGTGTATTAGATAGAGAATGGAATTTTGAAGCTAAGGAAGACTTTAAGAGAAGGGGTAAGAAGTAACTTGCCCCTTTTAGGTGGCAATAATTAAAATTCTATTGTTAGATAATATGAATATGGTTAAGTTAATATGTTATGTATTGTTTTTACCGTTTATCATAGCGTTTAAGGTAGCTACTTTAATATTTAAGCTGTTCTTTTGGCTGTTGCTGTTATTGATGGCGGTGTAAAAATAAAATGTCTATTGATGAATTTTTTGCCAGTCATATTCAATGCGCATAGGTACAGAAAAATGGGAAAAATTAACACACGATTGTAGATTAGTCGAAAAAATTTAAACTTTTTATCAAAAAGTACTTGATTTAAGTTATCAAATTTATATTCTTAATAAAATGCCTAATTTTTATTCATGCGGTAATTCAAATTCAAAAAATTCTTTTACCGTTATTCCTAGAGCATGACATATTTGTTCTAAAGTTTCTATAGTTAAATTTTGTCTACCTTTTTCCACCCTAGAAATATATGTCGCATCTAATAAACACTTTTCTGCAAGACCCTTTTGCGATAAATTAAGATTATTCTCTCTTATATACTTAATTCTGCAACCAATTTCGTTTTGTAAATTTGCTGCTTTTTTCATATTATCGCCCCATTTGGATGTTTAAAGATTTAAGAAACAGCGGATCCACACCATTTTCATCAATCAATTTATTTAATTCTTCCGCATCAATTTTCGATATTATTTTTTTTGACAATAACACATTAACATGTTGCTTGGTTAAGCAGTTGTATTTCGTACAAATCGCTTTAAATCTATCTAATGTCAATACTCCACGTGTTTGACAAGTAAGATAAAAATCATTTACAGTAGAAGTTGAACCGTGATGAATTAAGGAATGGTTATGCGGACCTAAGCAAATTAAATTATCTGTAATATCCGGACCATTTTCTGTGCTAAATTCTATGATATGATGCGCTTCTACATAATTTCTACCATTCTTATCTTCAAAAGTTTCACTCTTTGTAACTTCATCTAAATAATTGCATTTAATTTTAGCGATTTCTGCTATAAATCTACTTCTTTTTCTCTTATTATTCTTTATTATCGGATTTCTAATACTGCGCTTGTTTATTTTGAAAACTAATTCACTATCTGATTGAATAGCTTTTGTGATTGTCTCGTTTCTCTTCCTCAATATAATATCCATTAATTTATTTGAATCTTCCTTATCATCATCTATTTGTGTAAGAAGTTGTTGTAAATCTAACATTTCAAAAGGTATATCTTCTTTTGCTAAATTTTTACTATATTCAGTAAGAGTAATTAATTTTGTACTATCATTATATTCGATTAATCCAAATACATTCATGAATAGTAAAAAAGGTTTAAATTTAAAATCTGGATTTTGTGAAGCACTATATTCAAAAAGCTCACCTTTTTCATTTTTCCAACCCATTGATCCAAAAAATCTTTTTTTCTGATCTTCTAAATTTTCTGGTAATGTCTTACCAATATTAATTGCTCTGCAAAGAATACTTTTTTCATCTTGAACTTCATCAATTATTCCAAACAGTATTGCAATTTCAAAAGCGGTGCACGGTCTATTCATTTCGTTACAATAACTAATAATTGATTTTGCAGGCCTGTAATCTGCTTTTTCATTTATTGATATTCCAGATATATTCTTAATAAAATCGTTGCTATTGATATTAATATTTAACATCTTATTTCTAAATATTTCTTTCAATACATTTTCTGGAGATAATATTAATTCTTGTAAAGCATCTCTATCCAATATCTTTCTTTTTCTATTTCCCTCATCTTTAATCATTCCAAAGAAAGCAAAATACTCCATATAATGCCTAAATAGTCGTCCTAGTTTGCCATCATCACTATACAAAAAATCAAAGTCTTCTTCTCTATTCAGAAATCTATTTTCAAATTCTTCACTTCTATTTTTCTTTGGGAGGATATTGTTTTTATAATTAACAAATATATTCTTATATATTTCTTTATAAGTATGTGGTTCAACAAAAAAACAAATATCTAGTAAATCAATATATGATGCTAAACTTTTCAATAATTTGATAGTTTCATTCAACTCCGAAAAATTCGCTCTAGGCATATTTATTACTTTGTTATGAAAAATCTCAAAATTCTTTTCAGTGTTTGCGTATTTACCATAATTTTCAATAAAAATATTAGCCATATACTACTCCTTTCTAAAAGTAATGATATTTTGATGCATATGATTTATTTTATATGCATATGGATACCCAAAAGGATATAGAGGTTTATTATCTTGCAGTAAAACTGTAGTTCCTATAAAATTAAATCCCACATTTTCCATAAGCTTAACTATATCAGCTTGAACACAAATCTCTTTTCTTTCGACGGTAAAATCACTAATCACAATTGAGCAATACTTTCTTTCTTTTAGTTTTTGATAACATTTTTGCATTATTTTTTTTAATAATTCAAGAAATTCTTCATATGATCCTTGATTGCCTAAATCATTTTCTTTATCAGAATAGTATTCGACTCCCATCCTACTACCAGAACGATATCCTTTTTCTTTAGAATCTTTCCTTAATCCTTTTGAATCATTTTTTAAGATATCGTGATAAGGTGGACTAGTAACTATGTAGTCTACTTCTGGAATATTATCAAGCTCAATCAACGAATCTCCTACAATATATTTGTAATCAATTTCTGGCTTCATATTCTTTTTTACAAATCTTGATAGTGCTAATTCATTATATTGTTCACTAAGATCTATACCAATTGATTTTCGCCCTAAATTGTAAGATGCAATGGCTGTCGTTCCACTCCCCATAAATGGATCTAATACAATCATTTCTCTTTTCGTAAACATTTCAATTAATTTTTCAATATCTTTAATAAGAAATGGAGCAGGATGCTCAAATGCGTCTTTATCATCGGCACATTTTTCTGAAAAATAGAAGCTTTTAGTATGTTTTATCCATTCTTTACCAGTAAGATCATTTAAATTATTTCGTGGATCGTATTTACCTTTATTATGTTCCTCTTTTATCTCTTTAATCATTTTTCCTCCTTGTCCATTGATCTTTAATACAAACTGCATTTTGTTCCAATATTTCGAACACAACTTCAATATCAGGTGTTAACCCATTTGGAAATTCTCGAAATATGGATTGTAGAATTTCATTTGTGCTCACTTTATCTTTTGTGTTTAAATAATCAACAATATATCTTTTCACTCTGTTTGTAAGCGTATTTGTGTCATCGCTGATAAATTCTTTATTTTTTATCCACCAAAAATTACCTGCTTTATTAACAGCATTTTTATATAGTGTTAATTCAACTCCAATATGTTTTTCTATCACTTTTTTTGCATCCAAATCAAAAGAACTAATATCTATTTTTGAAGTAGACAATTTTGCTAACAATCCATTAAATAATATTTGATATGGAGTAGGTTCATTTCTTTCGTTAATTATTTCGATAATATTTTGAATAATAATAGATTCAATTTCTGCGTTATTAAGTGTTTCTATTTGATCGTTTTTTGCTTTTATACATCTTATATAAAAATCTGTTGCCGATGTTCCATAAGGATCAGTAATATTTGATTCACCAGTTCTCTTATTTTGCTGATGAATAACTTTCTCAATTTCAAATCCTGCTTTAATAATCGAAGTCAGAAATGCTCCCCAAATTTGTAAATTTCTATTATTAAAAGTTAATACTAGTTTTCCGTCATCTTTTAAAACTTTATTTACATTTAATAACGCTTGTGTAAACGACTTTTTGAAATCCTCATAAGTCTTATCTTCGTTTACTGTAATTTCCTTATCAAAATTAGGGGTGTATTTATCATCGTAAAGTTCTAACCAAGACAGCCAAATACTACTTAAATCTAAATATTGAATCAAACCACCATACGGAGGATCTGTTAAAACAAAATCAATTGATTTTTCCGGAAAAATTGTTTCAATTGTTTTTGCATCAACTATACCATACCAAATATCAATATTCTTTTTTTCTGAAAATTCTATTTTATTCACATCTGCGATTATAGGTCTTCTTTTAAAGTAAGCATTAGAATAATCTAGCGCTTTCCCAGCGGATTGTTTTCCAAAACACGAGCTTTGAAAAACAAGCAATGGATTCATTTCCATTTGCTTTTTGGAATACATATAGGCTGATCTTCCCCAGCTAGTCGAAAAATCTCTATTAGATTTTTTACTTCTAGGTACGCACATCTTCGTCGAAAGATGAACAGTTTGAATAAACGCATAAATTAGTTGCTTTTTCACAATTTCATCTTTTACTTTTAATATATTATCAAAAATTTCAGATAGAACCCACAAATTTCTTTTAGTATATAAACAAGAAAAATCATCACCAATATTGTTAATGAAACTTTTGGAAAAGGAAATTGATTGTCTAAATTTTTGTTTAGGATATTTATTCAAAATTTGATATTCATCAAATTTTTCAACAACACGGTAGTCTTCTTTTGCTGGCTGTAAACAAATTCTT
This sequence comes from uncultured Erysipelotrichaceae bacterium, assembly GCA_934692455.1. Taxonomy (GTDB): domain Bacteria; phylum Bacillota_I; class Bacilli_A; order Erysipelotrichales; family Erysipelotrichaceae; genus Colivicinus. Next base: position 600 of record CAKUTY010000065.1, on the reverse strand, counting down.
TGCTTACCATCAAGTGATTGTAAACACACTTCATATATTTCGTGCAAATTCCATTTAACATTATGCACAACAAAATTTTTATATTCTATTTTGTAAGCGAATAGTTTTTTATATATCTCAGAATTGTTTATTTTATTAATAATAATATCAGCTGCTTCTTTAAATTTAGAAAAATCAAATTCACTAGCAATTGTCTCAATCACAAAAGAAGTAAGAGGATTAATATCTAATGCAATAGCTCTTCTACCTGACTTAAAACTTTCAAAAGCACTCATAGCACTGCCTGAAAAAGGATCTAAATACATACCGTCTTTGGATGTATAATTTGATATGTATTCATTCCAAATATTATGAGGTTTTTTTCCCCAATACTTCATCGCAGTATATAAAGGTGGTCTACTATCTTCAACTAAGGCATAATTTATATCCTTTTTTATTTTTGCCATCTAGTTTACCCTCCTCCAAAAAATCAAACAAATTATATCAAAACTTGACTTATAAGTCAAGTTTCATTCTTTCGATGTGTTAATAACATGCGATTTTGATACCACTATCACATTTTAAAATGATACCAGTTGAAATATGACCTTCTTATAATGA
>CAKUTY010000064.1 GCA_934692455.1 uncultured Erysipelotrichaceae bacterium | reverse complement strand
GTAATATTGTGTGCATCAGCGATGTCTTCTGGAATAATTGTTGAAAGCATAAAAAAAGAAGCTCCTTTAATTGGTGTTGATTGTTATGTAGAATGTGCAGCAAGTATTAGATATCGTGATTATGATTATAACAAGGTTGATGTAATAATGATTGCACCACAAATAAAAATGTATAAGTCTCAAATATTACCATTTTTAAAAGAACGCGGTTTTGATAAGATTCCTGTTGTGGATATAAATATGCGTGATTATGGACTTGCTCATGGTAAACCAATTTTATTGGCGGCAATTAAAGCTATGGAAGAGGTAAATAATGACTAACGAAGAATTGACTTCTATATGCATGGAAATGATCAGCAATACCGGAATGGGAAGAAATCTTACTTATGAAGCTATTGAATTATTTGTAAATAATAAATTCGAAGAGTGTATTGCTAAGTTGAATGAAGCCGAAAAATATATTGGCGAAGCGCATAAACTGCAATTTGAAAAAATAATGTCGAAACAATTTAATGGGGATTCCATACCGTTCAATATGTTACTTTTACACGCAATGGATATTACCTTGGTTACAAACGCTGAACACGATATGCTTTTAGCTTTAGCAACTGCAAAGAAAAAGAACAACCATTAAGATTTATCAGAGGAACAGAACATGTTCCTCTGTTTGTGTTGAAAGGAGAAAAATAATGAAGAATAAAATAATTTTAAATGTACCTAGTTCTGATGTATTTAATTATATTTGCTCTGAATTTATTAATGAGTATGAGAAAAGAAAAAAAGTAAAATTAGAAATTAAAAATATCAAACCTGGATTAACATATGCAAAAGCAATAGGACGTGATAAAAAAACAAAAACTATAAGCATGGCTACTGTAAAATTATTAAAATACAAATACCCATATGAATATAGTTTTGAATATGAATCTAATACATATTATAGAGTTACTGAAATAAAAATTACCCCTTTAAACGAAAATAAATGTGAACTACTAATTATGAATTATCAAGAAAAATTAAAAAACGGAAGCAAACACAAGGATTATTCTTTTGACAACGACGAAATTGATAAAATGAGTATAGTGCAAAGACTCCAATATTTATCAATGGAAAGGCAAATTAAAAAAGGAAGAAAAAGTTGCTCAGTAAAAGAAACTAAATGATTTAATGATTAACTAAACTTATTATAAAGTAAATTTTTTTGAATATTTAGACGGTTAATAGAAAAAAGCCAATGAAAATCGTTAAATCGGTTGGCCTCTTTAAAATGTGGTCACATCTCCAATACAAATGTTAACTTGTTAGTGTTTATTATAGGTATAGCTTTTATGTGCCTTGCATATATATAAAGAATTCTTATAAGTGATGATAACCTTTTTTCAATTATATGTGATAGCAGGTAGATAATAACGCAGCATGTCTCAGGTTGAACTTTTGGATAAATTTTTCCTAAGAATCAATTTTTAAATTAATGTATAATAATGGACATGATAAAGATTATAGCTAGTGATTTAGATGGGACTTTATTGTATAACGGCCAGTTATCCAAGAATAACTATATGGCTGTTAAACAATTGCAAGACAATGGTATTGAGTTTGTGATGGCTTCTGGCAGAAATATTACTGAAATTAAGCTTGTTGATTTTAGAGATATCGTCTGTCCTAAGGTTTTAATAAATGGTGGTGTTGTTGTTGATGAGGACTACAATGTTATTTCTGCAACTTATATGAGCTACGAAGAAATGGCAACAATATTGGACTACATTAATAAATATAAAGTGGGTGCTATTTTCTATGGTACTGAAAAAAGATTTGGGGTTAATGTAGAAATCATGGCTGATAGTTTTAAGGCTGATGGTGATGTCTTTGGGTCAAATTTTTTTAATGATTTAAAAGAGATTAAGAGCTTGGATGAGATTGATGTTGATATCTGTAAGGTTGAGGTTATGGATGGTGTCCGTTTCGATATGTTGAAGGAAATGGCCGATAAAATTTTGACTACTAAGAATTTTGGTGTTACGAGTTCTTATCCTAATAATATTGAGGTAACTCCTTTAAATGTAGATAAGTTTAGGGGTCTTAAGAGTATTATGGATAAGTATGGTTATAAGGATGATGAGGTGGCAATATTCGGTGATAGTGATAATGACTTTGAGTTGTTTGAAAATGTAACTGAATCATATGCAATGGGTAATGCCAATGAAAGGATCAAGAGTCATGCTAAGTATGTGATTGGCTCTTGTAAGGATGATGGCTTTTATTTAGAGGTTATGAAAATTTTACATTCTAAGAAATATTTTCAAATATATTATTGACATATTATTTTACTAGTAAGAAAATATAGTCAAGGCGATGAAGAGAAGAGTACCCAAAGGGTAGCTTGTAGAGAGTCTTGGTTAAGGTGAAACAAGATAGTGAAGCTTGGGGGAACATGGTCTATTGAGCCGCTACTACTAATAGTGGTAGCCGTAGTGCACACGTTATAGTGCTAGAGTATGATAGTACTTGAAGAAGGCATATATCTTAGGTATATGTGAATTAAGGTGGTAACACGGTTATATAGGCCGTCCTTATGGGGACGGCTTTTTTGTTTCTTACTTAGTACTATTGGGATAATTAAGGAGGTTAAACATATGAAAAAATTATTGACTCTACTACTTGTTTTGGTCCTAGGACTTGGTTTATCTGGATGTGGTTCAAAGAATAGCGATTCTATTTCTATTGCGGTACCAAATGATACTACAAATGAAGCGAGAGCTCTTACTATTCTTGAAAACAATGGCATTATTAAATTGAAAGATGGTGCTGGTATTACAGCTACTAAGAATGATATTGTTGAGAATCCTTATAATGTGGAGATTGTTGAAGTTGAGGCTGCTCAAATTCCTAATGTCTTAAAGGATGTTGATTTTGCGGTAATCAATTCAAATTATGCGATTGATGCAGGCATTAATCCTAGTAAAGATGCTTTAGTTCTTGAGGGTTCTTATTCAGCTTATTCTAATATCTTAGCTGTAAAAGAAGGCAGAGAAAATGATCCTATTATCTTAGCTTTAAAGGCTGCCTTAGAGTCTAAGCAAGTTAAAGAATATATTGATGGCAAGTATGATGGTGCTGTAGTTTCTACTGTTGATAATCTAACTGATGGTTATGATACTTCTATTGATTATGAAGCATTAAAGGGTCAAACAGTAAGTGTTGCAGCTTCTCCTACACCTCATGCAGAAATCTTAAGTGTAGTTAAAGATATCTTAGCTGAAAAAGATATCACATTAAAGATTGTTGAGTTTACTGATTATGTACAACCTAATAATGTGGTTGATAGTGGTGAAATTGATGCGAACTATTTCCAACATCTTCCTTATTTAGAGAATTTCAATACTGAAAATGGTACTCATGTAGTAAGTATTGCCTCAATCCATGTTGAGCCAATGGGCTTATATGCTGGTAAGTCTACTTCTTTAGATGTATTTTCTAAGTAATGATTGAAGTAAAGAATTTAAATAAAACATTTAAGTCGGTTGAAGCCTTAAAAGATGTCTCTTTAACAATTGAAGATGGAGACATCTTTGGCATTATTGGCATGTCTGGTGCTGGTAAGTCAACTTTGGTTAGGTGTTTAAACTTCCTTGAAAAACCTGATAGTGGTGAAGTGATTGTTGATGGTAAGAAGTTAGGTACTTTAAGTGAAAAGGAATTATTGTCTTTTAGAAAAGAAGTAGCGATGATTTTCCAAGGCTTTAACCTACTTATGCAGTCAACATGTCTTAAGAATGTTATGTTCCCATTGGAACTTGAAAAAACAGATAAGCATAAGGCAAGAGAAAGAGCTCTTGAGCTATTAGATATGGTAGGTCTTAAGGATAAGGCTAATGCCTATCCGGCAACTTTATCTGGTGGTCAGAAACAAAGAGTTGCGATAGCTAGAGCATTGGCATGTAATCCAAAGATTTTATTATGTGATGAGGCGACTAGCGCCCTAGATCCAACTACTACTAATCAAATCTTAGATTTAATCAGTGATATCAATAAGAAGTTAAATATTACGGTGGTAATTATTACCCATCAAATGTCGGTTGTAGAGAATGTATGCAATAAGGTAGCTATTTTGGATAATGGCAGTGTTGTGGAAACTGGTATGGTAACTGATGTGTTCTCTCATCCTAAGTCATTGGCCGCAAAGAAGTTGGTGTTCCCAGAGAGTGATCAAAGTAGTGCTTTCATTAATGAGAATAAACAACACGCAGTTCGTGTAATCTTTAATGGTGGTACTTCTACTGGCAAGCCATTATTAAGTAAACTAGCAATTGAAGAGAATATTCCTTGTAATATCTTGAACGCTTCAATTAGAAACATTAATGGTTGTTCATATGGTTCAATGTTGATTGGTGTGGATACAAAAGAAGAGATGAATAAGGTAATTGAATATTTGAATAAGATTGATGGTGTAAGTGCTATGGAGTTTGAATTATGAGTAATGAATTAATTAGTATGATTGTTGAACAATTTCCATTGGCTCTATGGGAAACTCTTTATGCCACATTATTAGCTACTTTATTTTCTATAATCCTTGGATTACCATTGGGTATCTTATTAGTAGCTGGTCAAAAGAAGGGTGTTATGCCCCTTCCTACTTGGCTATTAAGATTAATTGATGTGATTATTAACATCTTAAGATCAATTCCATTCTTGATTGTAGTAATTGTAGTTTTCCCATTAACTAGATTAATTGTGGGTACTACAGTTGGCACTTTAGCTAGTATTGTACCTTTGGTTGTAGCTGCTTTCCCATTTATCGCAAGACTTGTGGAGGCTTCTTTGAAGGAAGTTGATCAAAACTTGATTGAAATGGCTAAGTCTATGGGTGCTACCCCTTTCCAAATTATTACCAAGGTAATGTTGAAGGAAGCTGTACCATCTTTAATATCTAATATTACTGTAGCCTTAACTACTATTTTGGGTTATACAGCTATGTCTGGCATTGTCGGTGGTGGCGGATTGGGCAAGATCGCGATTAACTATGGTTATTATCGTTATAATTATGGAATCATGATTTGTGCGGTAATTGTCTTGGTTATTCTTGTTCAACTAATTCAAAAACTTGGTGATTATCTATCTGTTAAGTGTGATAAGAGATTAAGAGCTTAAGGTCGTCATAATGATGGCCTTTTATTTGAACTGGACAGTTGAACAACACTCAAAATTTGCGTATTGTTGATATTAACAATGTTTATTATATTTTAACATTAGTAATGTTAAAATATAAGTAATTAATGTTAAAATAGTAGTGGATATGAACACAATCAAACAATTAGGATTAAATATTACATATAATACATGGAATAAGGATAATGATATTCCACTTTTTATAAACAATAAATTTAATATTCAATCTTGTATTATTAATGGAATCGAATGTTTATGTTTGATTCCGTATGGTGAATTACCAAATTTGAATGCTTTAAGAAAACAAATGGAATACATCCAAAATGTTGATGATAAACCTATATTTTTACTACTAGATAATATTTCTACTTTTAGAAGAGATAATTTAATTGAAAACAACATTTCTTTTATATTAAAGGATCAAATGGTATTTTTGCCTTTTATGGCAACAATATTAACCAATAAGAAAGGCGATAATGTTGAGGTGGTTGATAAGTTAACCACAACAGCTCAATTATTATTTATTTGGATACTTTATAAAGAAAGTGATAAGTATTATATAAGTGATGCCCTAGATTCGCTTAATACCACTAATATGTCATTAACAAGAGCTTATAGGCAATTAGTTTCAACTAAATTGTTTAATGAACATAAGGATGGTAGAAGAATCTATCTGACAACAAATTTAAATAAAATTGATTTATTTAAATCAATGAAACCATATCTTAAATCACCTGTTGTTAAGGAAGGATATATCTTTAATAAAGACATAAACACTGATATGTATAAAGCAGGTGATTCGTTATTAAGCGATTTAACATTTATAAGTCAGCCTAGACTTCCTATATATGCAATACATAAAAGTAATGTTAAAGGATTAAAAATTATAGATGAACTAATTCAATATGATCTACAGACAAAGATTCAGGTTTGGGATTATAACCCTTTAATATTTAGTAGAGATAACAAAACTATAGATAATCTTTCTTTAATAACTTCATATCTAAATGATGAAGATGAAAGAATAGAAAAAGAATTAGAACAATTACTAAGAGCTACATTGAAATAGAGTAGCAACACGCAATTTTTGCGTGTTGCTATTGATGAATGATGTTAAAACTTTAACTGTTGAGAACTACTAAAGCAGTTGTTGCATAATCTGCAACAACTGCTGAAAATTATGAATATTTCAGTTGTCTCATATTTTGCGACAACTGAATATCGTTATAATCATCTTAAAAAGTTCATAACCAGTCTAACCATTGTTTCTTTTTCTTCAGGTCTGGATTCTGCAATCATTAAAGTAATCGCTACTAAAGCACTATTAGAGATTATTTGTTTACCATCTATAATTAAGTGATTATTCTTATTTAGAAACTCTAAGAATAAAGAAGCACCTATTCTTTTACAACCATCCGCAAAAGGATGATCCTTGATAATGAAATATAACAGATTAGCAGCCTTTTCTTCTATACTTGGATATAATTCTTCTCCAAAGACATTTTGATATATAGCTGCTAGTATTCCTTCAAGTTTTCCTTTCTCTTTTTCTATTCCAAAAACACTTGAATTAAATTTCATTGAATCTATTAAATCTCTACATTCCTTGTATGTTAATTCATATATTGAATTCTTTCCTTTAGGTTTACTTATAGTTCCATGATCATAATCATCTAATAGTGATAAGGCATTAGAATATGTTTCTATTACACTTAATACTTCTTTAGCATCTATCTCTAATGTAGAAGCTAACATTCTTGATTGTATTTCTATGGTCTTATTTAAAGCATCTAATCTTTTCTTATTAATAGAATATCCCTTTATCATATAATCCTTTAATATTGATGTAGCCCATTTTCTAAAGATAATACCATTAGGTGACTTAACACGATAACCTACAGAGATGATTACATCAAGATTGAAGTATTCAACTTGATATGTTTTTCCATCAGAGGCAGTTGTCGCAAATTTTGCGACAACTGAATCGTCTGACAATTCCTCATTAATCGCATTATTAATATGCTTATTAATCGTTTTGATATCTCTATCAAATAGTTTGGCTATTTGATGTCTATTAAGCCAAACAGTATCTTTATTTTCATTCAAGGATACCTCTAATTCTAATTCACCATTCTTAAACACAATAATTTCATTTTCCATTTCTTACACCTCACTTGTAAGGTGATTATAGCAAGGAAATGAATGTTATTATTCCCAACATATTCCCATATTTTTGCCACTTTCAATGTGGAAAAGTGGATAAGTTTATTATTGTATTCTCTTATATAATGTAGCTAATGGATATTACTTCATATTTAATAATAGTTATCGGAATTATTATCGATGCCCTTTTTATATACAATGATGATAAGTATCATAATTCTTTATCAATTGTATTAAAA
>CAKUTY010000063.1 GCA_934692455.1 uncultured Erysipelotrichaceae bacterium | reverse complement strand
ATATAATACAACTTATAAATTGTATTGACAAGTTGTATGACCGACTAATAACATAACATTGACGAAGGGGAGGAAATTATAAAATGACTTTGTTTCAAGCTTTACTTATTGGGTTGTTTGCTTACTTAGGTAGTAAACGTACTCCGTGGTTCTTTGGTGTAACTGGTGGTTGGAATATGATTGGTAGACCACTAGTTGCTGGTTTAATCGTTGGTTTAATTTTAGGCGATGTAACTAATGGCGTTATCGCAGGTGCGATGGTTCAGGCTCTATTTATTGGCCAAATTACTCCAGGAGGAGCAATGCCAGCAGATGTTAACTGGGCTGCTTACATTGGTATTCCATTAGCTCTTGCAGCAGGCGGTAGTGGTGAACAAGCCGTAGCATTAGCTGTTCCACTAAGTATGTTAGGTCTAGGTCTATTCAACTTCATCATGACTATTAACGCTGTATTCCCTCACATGGGTGATAAGGCAGCAGCTAATGGTGATGGCAAGGGAATTGAAAGAGCAACATTATTAGCAGCTGTACCAAGCTTTATCTTACGTGGTGGTTCAGCAATGTTATTCTGTTACTTTGGTGCACCTTTAACTGAAATGTTATTAAACAACATGCCAGCATTATTGTTACATTTCTTCGAAGTTGCTGGTAAGATGTTGCCTGCTATCGGTTTCGCAATGTTGATGAAACAATCTATTTCTGAAAACTGGATGGTTGCCTTATTCTTATTAGGTTGGGTAGTTGTTGGTGCTACAGGTATGTCTATTACTTCATTAGCAATCATCGCTTCTGCAATCGCTATCTTGTTTGTAATGTCTCAAGGTAAATTAAGTGTTAACGCAACAAATGTTGCACAAGAGGAGGACAACGACTATGACGAATAAAAACAGTTTAACAAAGAAGGATGTTAACAAAGCCACTTGGCGTTATATTTTCTTCGCACAAGCAACACAAAACTTTGAACGTATGATGGGTCTAGCATTCTGCTACACTCTAGTTCCTGCTCTAAAGAAACTATATAAAAATGATGAAGAAGAATACAAGAGAGCTCTTCAAAGACATATGCAATTCTATAATACTGAGCCTCAACTTGGTTCTTTAATTCCTGGTATCGTATTAGCTATGGAAGAATCTAGAGCTAATGGCGAAGATGTAAGTGAAGAATTAATCGTAAGTACTAAGAATGCTCTTATGGGTCCATTCGCAGGTATCGGTGATAGCATCCTAATTGGTACTTATAGTCCTATCTTATTAAGTATCGCTATGAGTATGTGCATCAATGATGGTAATCCAGTTGGTCCTATCTTCTTCATGGTTACTTGGTTACTAACAATAGTTGGTCTTCAATGGTTCTTATTCCATAAGGGTTATTCTAAGGGTATTGAAGCAGCTAATACATTCTTTAAGAATAGAGATCTTGCTGACAAACTTACAATGGGTCTAACTATGATGGGTCTAATTGTAATTGGTGGTGTTGCAGCAACTACAGTTAAGATGAAGTTTATCTATGAATTCGCTAGTGGTGATATGATTATCAATCTACAAACTGCAATCTTTGATAAGATTATGCCTAACTTGTTACCATTAATCTTAACTCTAGCTACATGGTATTTCATGGATAAGAAAAAGTGGTCTGCAAATAAGATGATTCTAACAATCGTACTTGTAGCAGCTGTACTTGTATTCTTAGGAATAATGTAATTTCAATATGAGAAAAGATGATATTGTACTAATATTATCTGATCAGCATGCTAATTGGGCGCTTCCAGACAAAATAGACTTTTTGGATGCGCCTATTTTTAGTGAAATGATAAATAATGGTGAATACTTTGAAAACTGTGTATGTAACAGTCCATTATGTGTGCCAAGCCGTATGTCATTTCTAAGTGGCTTGTTGCCTTCGGATTTGGATATATTAGAAAATGATACAACTTTAAAAATCGATCAGCCTACTATAGCCCACGGGGCAAAATTAAGTGGCTATGAGCCAGTTCTTATTGGTCGTATGCATTTTAAGGGTGATGATCAACTGCATGGTTTCTCTACACACATAGGGCAAGATATTACTTCACAATATTGGGGTACTGGTGGCAAAAATCGTACGGATTTTGGGCCATATGCTTCTACTACAAATCGTAAAAATTGCATGAATGTATTAGGAGGCGGTTATTCACCAATTCAAGAATATGATGAAGTAATCAAAGATTTGGCAATTGAATATCTTAGACAACCAAGCGATAAACCCCGTTTTATTGTAATAGGATTCTATGGGCCACATTTTCCATTTGTATGTAAAAGCGAACTATATGAAAAATATAAGAAACTAGTTACTCTTGATGAAAACATTACTCCCGATCCTGTTTATCAAGAGTTAGTTATGCACTATAGTGATGATAAAAAGCTTAAGGCCAAGGCTGCCTATCTAGGACTAGTTGAACAGCTAGATGGCTATGTAGGTGAGATATGGGATGAAGTCAAAAAAATGGATGGTAATCCTACTTTGATTTATACGTCAGACCATGGTGAACAATGTGGCAAAAGAGATATTTATGGCAAACAAACACTATATCCAGAAGCTATCGAGGTTCCATTATTTATTTGGAATAAGAATATTGAACATAAAAGATATAAACACTATGTAAGTTTGCTTGACTTAAGTCGTAGCATACTAGATTTGATGAATGCTGATATGCCTTTTCATAAAGGACATAGCATATATAAGGAAGAGCCTGTTAAGATTGAACAATATCTTGGTGAGAGTGAACAATTCTTAGAGGCTGTGATATATCGAAATATCAAGTTGTATCAAATTAATGGTAATATTCAAGTTTACAAGGATGATAAGTTAGTTGATGATTATTTTGAAGAATTAAATAAACTATTCTTGAGTGAAGAAGAAATAATTGGACTTAAGGATAGGCAAAAAATATTAAAAGAGAATCATGCATTTTTGAAAAAATGGGGTGCATGTGCTAAGCCTGATGAATGGGCTAGTTATAAAGCAAGTGAACGTGCAAGAAATAAACCGATTGAATAAAGGAGGATAAGACGTGAACTATAAAGTACTTTGGACTGATATGCATAGTAATCTACATCATGAAGCTATAAAGGATTTGCCAAAATGGGTTGAGCAAATGAAACAAACAATGGATTTTTGGCCTTTTGCGTATTACCCATATGCAATGATGAAGGATCCAAAAACTGGTATGCCAGTTGAAGATCGTTATCCATTAGAAGATATTGAAAAAGACTGGGAATATATTCGTGAAGTTACAAAGAAAGTAAATGAAGAAGGATATCCAATGTTTATGGGGTATGAGTGGCAAGGTGCAGGTCTTGATGGCGACCATAATGTCTTCTTTAAAGACAATGACCAAATGATGGAATATCCTTTAAGATATGAAGAACTTGTAGAAGCTTATAAGGGCAAGGATGCCATTGGCATTCCTCATCACTTAGCATATCAATTAGGTCATCGTGGTAAAAACTGGGCAACTCATAATGAAACATTTAGTCCGTTTGCGGAGACTTATTCATCACATGGTTCAAGTGAAAACGATCAAACTCCAATTGAAATGGTAAGACATGTTCACATGGGACCAAGAACTGGTGAGACATGTACTGAAAGAGGTCTTGAAAAGGGTTATAAGGTTGGCTTGATTGCTTCTGGTGATAACCATAGTTGCCCTGGTGTATATGGTTTTGGTTATTGTGCAGTTTTAGCTAAGTCAAACTCTAAGGATGATATTTGGGATGCGTTTACTAATCGCCGTGTATATGGTGTAAGTAAGGATCGTATTGAACTTGACTATACAATTGATGATAAGGTGATGGGCGATACAATCAAGAAGAATGCTAAGTCAAAGCTTCATTTAGATGTTAAGGCAGCCAATGCTATAGATAGAATTGAAATTATTAAAGACAACAAAGTTATTGAAATGATTCCACATACTTCTACTTGGGAAAATGAAGAATTAAGCGGTACAGTTAGATTTAAGTTCCAATTAGAATTAGGATGGGGACCAGATAGAAGAATCTTCCCTGATGTTGAATCTCGTAATTGGCATGGTAAGCTTGAAACTAAGGGTAAGTTAATTTCAATTGAAAAATGTTGGTCTAACTTTGGCCAAGAGTTAAGAAATGTTACTGATAATAGTTGTGAATTTGATGTTACTTCATATAAGACAACTGCTACTGGTAAGTGGATGGGTCCTAGTGCTATCACAACAGAAGGCTTCATCTTTGAAATTGAAGATGATATCGATTCATCAGTAATGCTTACTATCGATGGTGTAGATTATGAATTAAAGATTAGGGACTTATTATATACAAGTAAGATTTATCCATTACTTGATGAAGTAAGTGAATTATTAAAGGAACGTTATAATTTCGAAGAATATTATCGTTCAGATTCTTGGTGGCATAATTGTTATAAGATTAAGGTAGGACAAGCTGTTCCTGAAATTGGCTATACTCGTAAGATTGAAAGAGAAATCGATACAACTGATTGTCAAAATGTTCGTGTAAGAGTATGGCAAAAGAATGGTGCGCTAGCTTGGTCAAGTCCAATCTTTGTGGAGGACTAATATGTATAATTTAGTTTATATTAATACTCATGATACAGGAAGGATGATAAGCCCTTATGGAGAAAGAGTTATCACTCCTTCTTTAGAAGAATTCGCAAGTGATGCAACACTGTTCACAAAAGCATATTGTGTTGCGCCAACTTGTTCTCCAAGTAGAGCAGCAATGCTTACGGGAACTTATCCTCATCAAAATGGTATGTTGGGTTTAGCTCAAAGAGGCTTTGGCTTAAATGATTATGATAAACATTTAGCTTCTTATTTAAGATCTAAGGGTTATCAAACTGCTCTTAGTGGTATTCAACATGAAGTTGGTTGGTATTTAGATGTAGATACAGATGATTCAAAGAAGTTGGGTTATGATACAGTGCTTACTGAAAATCCAAAGGCTTATGCAAAAGAAGACTTGCATATATGGGATGAGCATAATGTTGATGCTTGTATTAACTGGTTAGATACAATCGATACTAGTAAGCCATTTATGCTTAGTTATGGTATGCATAGTACTCATCGTCCTTATCCTATTAATATCGATGAAGAGATTAATGAGAATTTTGTAAAGCCACTAGATCCACTTGATTCAAATGAATTAACAAGACATGATCAAGCACAGTTTATTACTAGTGCTAAAAATGCTGATAAGAATGTTGGCAAGTTGATTAATTATCTAAAGAGTCATGGTCTATATGATAATACGATTATTATGTATACAACAGACCATGGGGTTGCTAATCCATTCCATAAATGTAATTTACAAGATGATGGCATTGGTATTAGTTTGATAATTAGACATCCAAATAAGGCTCATGGCATTGTTTATGATAACTTGATATCACATATCGATATCTTCCCAACTTTGTGTGATTTGTTGGGTGTTGATAAACCTGAATATCTTGAAGGTTTAAGTTACAGTGAGATATTTGATGATAATAGTCTTAAAATCGATAATGAGGTATATGCGGAAGTAAATTTCCATACATCGTATGAACCAATTAGATGTATTAGAAATGAAAGATATAAATATATTCGTTATTATGATGAGAGCTGGTTGAAATTAAATTTATCTAATATCGATGAATCATTGTCTAAGACATATTTAATGGATAATGGTTTAAGTGATATAACTAAGCCAAAAGAAGCATTGTATGATTGCTTATATGATAAGCATGAAAGAAATAATCTAATCAATGATGATGGTTTAAAAGATATTGTGGATGAGTTGAAAGATAAACTATATAAACATATGTTAAAGACTAATGATCCATTATTAAATGGAGAGCTTGAAGTAAAGCCAAATTATAAAGTTAATAAGAAAGAGTGTTTAAAGGCTTCAAGTAAAGATCCAAGTGATTACGATGAAAGAGGAAGATTTTAAAAATGAGAAAATTATTATTGATTAGCCATGGACAATTAGCGAATGGCTTTAAAGATACTTTGAAATTATTTTTAGGTGATGATCATCCATTTGCGGCAATTTGTGCATATGGTGAGGGTTGCCCTGATGTCGATGAAGAATTGAATAAATTTACTTCAGGTGTTACTAAAGATGACGAAGTGTTGATTTGTTCAGATATTTTCGGAGGTAGTGTTAATCAAAAAGTGTTACCTTTATTGAGCAGAGAAAAAACTTATATTATTGCTGGAATGAATTTGGCGATGTTACTACAAATTGGAACATATCCACAAGAAGAACCATTGAGTGATGAAATTTGTCGTAGCTTTATGGAACAAGGCAAGGAAGCTGTTGTTTATGTTAATGATGCGATGAATAGTGAAGTTGAAGAATTTGATGAATAGGAGAAAAGTATGGAAATTAAGAATGTAAGAATTGAAGAAAGATTAATCCATGGGCAAGTAGTTACTGTTTGGTTATCTCATTTAAAGCCAACAAGAATTATTATTATTGATAATGCAACATCAGCTAATGAACTTCAAAAACAAGCTTTAAGAATGGCATGTCCAAAGGGCACAAAATTATCAATTTTCTCAGTAGATCGTGCAATTGAAAGATTGGCTGAAGATCCATATCCAACAGAATCTGTATTTATGTTATTTAAGGATCCTAAGAATTTAAAAGAATTTATCGATAAGGGTTATGACATTAAGGCAATCAATGTTGGTAATATGGGAGGTAAGGAAGGAGCTACTCAAGTTAAGAAGGCTGTTTCTGTAACTCATGAAGAAGCTGAAATCTTTAGAGAATTAGCAGCAAAGGGTATTACTATTGAAGCTAAGATGGTTCCAAATGATCCGGATGTAGATTTCCTTGATTTAATTAAGAATTTATAATTAATAAAGAGCTTAATCTATAATAGATTGAGCTTTTTAAAAGTATGGAAGGAGCCTAGATGAATAAAGAAAAAAATATATACTGGACATTATTTTGGTCCATGTTACAAATATCGGCGTTTACCTTTGGGGGTGGCTTTGTCATTATTGGCATGATGAGAAAGAAGTTCTGTGATGAACTACATTATGTTACAGATGACGAAGTATTGGATATGACGGCTATTGCTCAATCTTCTCCAGGTGCGTTAGCTGTAAATAGTGCGATTATCTTTGGTTATCGCATTAAGGGATTAAATGGTGCATGCATAAGTGCTTTGGCAACGGTTATTCCACCAATCATTATTATCAGTGTTATCTCACTATGTTATGAAGCATTTTCAACGAATTATTATATTCAAATAGCTTTACAAGTAATGAGAGCTGGGGTGGCTGCAATTATATTAGATGTTGTAGTTGATCTTGCAAGAGATGTATTTAAGACTAAAAATATGATCAATATTGTATTGATGTTCGCCGCTTTTATTGCGACATGTTTCTTCAAAGTTGGCGCAATCACAATCATTATTTTCTTTATTGTATTAGGTTTAGCTAGAAGTACTATAGTGGGAGATAAGGCGTGATATTATTTGAATTATTTTTAGTTTATTTTCAAATTGGCTTGTTTGCGTTTGGCGGTGGATATGCCGCAATGCCTTTGATTCAAAGCTTGGTTGTTGAGGGTAAGGG
>CAKUTY010000062.1 GCA_934692455.1 uncultured Erysipelotrichaceae bacterium | reverse complement strand
TGTTTATATACTTCTTTTAAGTTACTAGTAGGCATCTCGAAACTCTCAGTAGGAATACCAGCACTACAAATATACTTATCAAAATTGAAGACTCTATTATCAACAATATAGCCTACTTCCTTAGGATAAGGAAAAGGAGCAGCACACCCTGCCTCATATCCTGCAATATCCATAAGCTCTTCCCTTGAGGCGATGCTTGTCTTCTCTCCTAACAATTCCTTAAAGAACTTACGATCAAAGTTAACACCTTCATAAGTAATAAAAGAATAATACTTACCAGACTTCGTCTTAATAAACAAACACTTTGATTCTTGACCTGTTAGATTAAACTCTTTATCAACTCTATAAGCAGCTTCATAATCTAAAACGGGCTCATGTTCAATGTATCTAAACTCTAAATTTAATGATTCTAATATCTTTCCACTTTCTTGCATACAATCACCTCATATGGTCTTAATTTATCACTATTGCTATTATAATTACTTAACACAACATCTTTAACTATTGGCTTCTTTAATTCCTTGCTAGTTAAGTTTGTTACCACCACAAACATTTCACCATCAAATGTTCGTTTATATACTAACACATCATTCAATACTTGTAACTCTAAATTACCATAAATCAAACATTCATTATCCTTACGCAACTTAATAGCCTTCTTATAATAATTCAGTATTGAATTATCATCCTTAAGTTCGCTTTCAACGTTATATTTCCTATAATCAGGATTAATATTTATCCAAGGATTAACACTAGAGAAACCTACATAAGTTTCATCTTTCCACTGCATTGGCGTTCTAGCATTATCCCTAGAACCATATTCCAATCTCTTCAAGATATTCTTATCCTTTTTATTCAATTCATAAAAATTTAAAGTTTCGACATCACGATACTCACTTAAATCCTTAAAAGGATAATTAGCCATACCAATCTCATCACCCTGATAAATATAAGGCGTACCCTTTAAAGTCATCATTAAAGTTATAAGTAACTTAGCCACCTCATCACGATACCTTAGATCCTTATTAACCTTAGACAACATCCTAGGATTATCATGATTGTTCATAAACACTGTAGGCCAAGCATGATTAGAATAATTGGTTTGCCATCTAATTATTTCAGGCACCATCTTCCTTAAATCAAAATCATAGACATCAAAACGCTTCTTACCAGGATTATCAATATGATCAAAAGAAAACAATTGACTTAACTCATCACTATCATCGCCCGCAATAAACCTGCCTAGTTTAACACCAGCACCAGGACACTCTCCAACCGTATAAGCCTTATGAGGCTTTAAACATCTTTGATTAAATTCCTTTAAATACTCATCCAAATGATTACCATGGAAATAATGTTCAATACCCACAAAAGAAATTAATTCACCAATAGTCTTATTACCATCTTTTAAAGGTCTATTCTTAGATATCATCGACACAACATCCAATCTAAAACCATCAGCGCCCTTATCCAACCAATAATTGGCAATATCATACATCTCTTCTCTGACCAAAGGATTATCCCAATTTAAGTCTATTTGTTTATCCGCAAATAGATGTAGGACATATTGTTTTCTTTCATTAAAATATTTCCAAGCAGGACCTGAAAAGAAAGAAGTCCAGTTAGTAGGCTTGTCTTTCCAAATATAATAATCATCATAAGGTTTAATTCTCTTCAAAGATTTCTTAAACCATTCATGTTCATCAGAAGTATGATTCATTACCAAATCAATAATTATCTTAATATCCCTTTTATGAGCTTCAATAAATAAATTATCAACATCTTCCATAGTCCCAAACTCAGTCATAATCTTCTTATAATCACGAATATCATAGCCATTATCACAATTAGGTGAATCATAAAAAGGGCAAATCCATAAGGCATCTACTCCCAAATCCTTCAGATAATCTAACTTAGAAGTAATGCCATTAATATCACCTATTCCATCACCATTAGAATCCTTAAAAGAACGTGGATAGATTTGATAGAATATTGCCTCCTTCCACCACTCTTTTTTAATTTCAGGATTATCATCTTTATCTTCAATATTAAAAGAGTTTAACAAATCAACAAACGCATCGATTGCCTCATCATTAAACTTATTAAACGTTAAATATTTCAAGGAACTCAGCTTAATGCCTCCAATCAATTTCTTCTCAATCAAACTCTCATCCATTCCAAGTGAATAGAATAAACGAGCTAAAAGATCATGACCAGATGGTGTCTTAAACACATCAATCAACTTAGAATTCCTTGTTACTAACATAATTATTCTCCTCTTTTATCAAGGATATTAAAAATCATAATACCAGCAGCTACTGAAGCATTCAAACTGTTAATATGACCCTTCATTGGCATCTTAACAATAAAGTCACATTCTTCCTTAACAAGACGACTCATGCCCTCACCCTCAGAACCAATTACCAAAGCTACGTTCATGTTATAGTCAATCTTATTGTATAAATCATTACCAGAACCATCAGTACCCACAACCCAATAACCATTGTCCTTTAGTTCCTTAATAGTATTAACCATATTAGTTACTTCAGCCACCTTAACATACTCAAGTGCCCCACAAGCAACCTTAGCAACAGTATCATTTAAATGAACACTATTATGTTTCTTATAAACTAAACCATCAGCACCAGCACACTCGCAAGTTCTAATAATAGCACCTAAATTATGAGGATCTTTTAGTCCATCTAATAAGACAATAAGACCCTTTTCCTTTTTCATCATCGACTTAACTGTAGCTAGTTTATATTCTTTAGTATAAGCTAAACAACCTTGATGATTACCGTTCTTACTTAAAATATCTAATTTCTTTTTATCGACGATTTTATATTTAATATTCTTCTTTTCTAAATCCTTAATATATTGACAATCCTTTGTCACCAAAGCTTCTTTAATACGGTCGCTTCTTAAAGCCTCTATAAAACTATTTTTTCCATAAATGATATCACTCATATCTTTACCACCTTAACATTGATTATTTTATCATGTATTACTTTTATTCTAATCAATCATAGATGCTTTTAAGCTTATCTATAACTTCTTCATTCTTTAACTCGTGTCTCTTTAAAGAATTATAATCAAATGGATTATCAATAAGTGTTACGATAAAATTATCTATATCATTTTTAACCGAGACAGGAAGCTCCTTAGTTTTTTTTAATTCTAATTCACCTATTATACGCAAGATATCCTTTTTATGTTTGCCGATATCACCAGAATCAATTTTCTCCCCATTCTTTTTTCTTAAGTCTAAATCTAGATAAGCTTGAGCCTTAAAAAGAATTAAATATTCTGGTCTTAAAACAGATAAACCATCCTCAACAGATCTTCCTTCCAATAAGATTTGATAATAATCTTCATTTAACAAAATAGCCGAAAGACTAGACACAGAATCGTTAATATGGATTGGCGTTATGCCCATCATTTCTCTTAGTTTGAAGTTCTCCCTACAAAACAATTCGATTGTTCTTGGGTAATTGTCAGCCTCTGGTTTATCAAACCTGTAGAATTGCGGTTTTCCTTTGTTGGTAACCTTGTTTCTATATTTACCACCTTTTACAAATTCCCAAAATCTATCGCCAAATTCAGGCGTTAATGCTTCAACAATTAATACCATATCCAAATCTTTTGTCATTCTAAACTCAGCTTTTCGATTTTCAAACACAATATCACATGCAGCTCCACCTATAAGGACATATTGATCCTCAAATCCTTTAAAATACTCTCTAAAAATTGTTATTCCATTAACCATACATACTCCTTTAACATTTTTCTGATAGAAAGGTCCACTCTTGGATCATCTAAGTCCTCTTCTGACAAAGACAAAATGACACTAAATGGATCTTCTACATTATTATTGTTAAAGTTTATAAAATATCCTACCTCTAATACCAAACAACCTATATTTTCTCCAGAATAAACAGGTCTCATGTTCTTAATTCCACTATCAGCAATCTCTTTTTTAGTAATTACATATGTTGGATAATTATTATCCTGCAACATAGAATACTCACACAAAGCACTAATGCCACCTAATTTATCTAGTTTTATATCATCGTGAAGAGCATACGTTCTAATCACTGGACTTCTTAATTTCTCTTTTATATTATCCCATAACGTTTCTATATCATCGGGTATTGAAATTACTCTAGATTTACCTTTCATATCTAGAATTTTGATGCCTAAGTACTGTATCTCATCAAAACATCTATTCGCAGACATTCTAGTAACCCCTAATTTTTTTGCAGCTTCTGTAGCTGTGATATTTCGCCATTTTTCATACATTGCCACCAATACCATTTTTTGAGTTAAAAAAGATATCAAAGTAATTGGAGAAATTTCTTTATTTCTTTCGTTTTCAAGTGCAATTCCTAAAAAAGGCAAATATATTTGTTTCCCCCTAATCACGAAAGGAACTCCTTCTTCAAGAAATCTTTCTTTTTTATATGCAGTTGAAGTATCCAAAAATAGCGCACACCTTAACCCAAACTTTTTCTCTATTAATTCTCTTTGTCCAGTAAGCATCCTTAAATTAATTTCTTTTTTTGGTTCAATCGCTATAAAACTTATAGTATTAATTTTTACATCATAAATAGTATACCTAGACTTGTATACCAAAGGTAAATCATTATAATACTTGTCTGTTTCTTTTATAGAAACTTTTAAATGTAATGTGTTTTCAATAAATTCTTTCATATTATATATGTAACCTATTTTATGTTACATTTTTAAAATATCATAATACACTTTAAAACTCAAATATACAATTTTAGCGTTTATGTGCCTGTGAATGGGGAAATGCGTATGTTTTAGCCAAAAACGAATGGGGATTTGCGGAAAATAAAAATTCGTAGCTTTAATAACCACGAATTCTATGTTACAAATTAATAAATCTCATCAATATTAGAAAAGATAGTCTCAAACATTAAATCCAATCTATCCTTATCCGTAAGATACAAATATCCTACAACGGCTTCAATACCACTGGCACACTGATAAGAAATCAAATCACCATTCTTAGGAATATGAGTAATATGATTACGACCTCTTTTATAAGCATCCAACTCATTCTCATTAAAGAAATCATGATTCTTCAAATACTCAAAAGCCTTCATTTGACCCTTAGCACAATTCAAAGAATTACACTTCTTCTGCAAATCCTTTGAAGATTGATACCTATTAGTCACAAAATGTTCTCTTACCCTTAAGGTATAAACCGCATCACCAATGAAACTCAAGGAGTTAGAACTAACTTCTTTGATATCCATTAAAGAATTCCCTTTTGTGATAACTCAGCTCTTAACTTATCAGCCTTTTCGAAATCCTTAACAGACTTGGCATCCATCCACTCTTGATACATCTTCTTATCATCATCAGACATAGTCATATCTGGTAAGACAATACCCAACACATTCATGCATCTAACAAGGGTATTAACTTCTTTACCTAAAGCTTCAAAATTAACTTCCTTAACTCTTACTAATTGGTTAATATTCTTAACAATCTCAAAGATTACTGCATACGCATTAGGAGTATTCAAATCATCAGCCATTGCATCCATGAAACGCTTATAAGCATCCTCATTCATACCAGCAACCTTGATATTATTAACTTCTAACTTAACGCAAGCTTGTTTATAAGCTGTAATAATCTTAGTTAATTCAGCCTTACTAGACTCAATAATCTCATCAGAAACATTCACATCATCACGATATTGAGTAGCCAATAAGAACCATCTTAGAACCATTGGATCAACCTTACTCAAGATATCCTTAGCAGTAATGAAATTACCAAGTGACTTAGACATCTTAACACCATTAATATCAATCATACCTGAATGTACCCAATAATTAGCTAATTCAGATTCATTGATAGCCATAGATTGTGCTCTCTCATTCTCATGATGAGGGAACTTTAAGTCCTTACCACCACCATGAATATCAATCAAAGAACCAAGTTCCTTATTAATCATCACAACACACTCTGTATGCCAACCAGGTCTACCAATTGAATATCTAGTAGGCCACTTAATACCATCTTCTGTTTTCTTCCATAAAGCGAAATCAAGTGGTGATTCCTTTAAATCATTTTCTTCAATACGAGCACCAACTTGTAAATCATCTAAGTTTTGGTTAGATAGGCTTCCATAATCAGCTACAGAACTAGTTCTAAAATAGACATCACCATCTTTTTCATAAGCAGCACCCTTATCCACCAAACCATCAATGAAAGAAATAATCTCATCCATTGTCTCGGTAACTCTTGGTGTCTTATATAAATCAGCTGCATTCAACTTATGTCTAATATCGTTATAAGCAGCAATCATCTCATCAGTTAATTCCTTTTCAGAAATGCCTAATTCCTTGCTTCTTCTAATAATCTTATCATCAACATCTGTATAGTTAGATACATACTTTACCTTATAACCCAACTCTTCAAAAGTTCTTCTTAAAGTATCAAACACAACAACTGGTCTTACATTACCAATATGAACATTATCATATACAGTAGGACCACATACATACATCTTAACCTCACCCTCAGTAATAGGCTTAAATTCTTCTTTTTTTAATGTCTTAGTATTATAAATTTTCATTTGTCTCTCCTTTTAAATAAAATCCATATATCGAATCAGCAATTGACACAAACCTCTTCAAATCACGATTCTTAATCAAATCATCCTTAGTAAGTTTACCACTCTTTATCATCTCAATAAGCTCTTCGTCACTTACTTTCTCTTCTTTTCCCTTAATTGTCCAAAGTATCTTATTCATCTTGTACCAACTTTACAATAATTATAACTTACAGTAGCACCCTGTAATTCACTTCTCGAATAACGTTGACCACTAGAAACACCATTAACAGCTGTTATCATGCTTTCACTATCACTACATTCAATTTCGATTGGTGTAATATTACCAACACCAACTGACTTCAAATACTCTTCTAGCTCACTTGGACTCATCTTCTTATAATCAAATTCCAAGTCGACAAAGTCATCTTCACTCTCACCCGTTTGATAAGTAAAAGGTACTGTTAACTTTTCTGAATCTAAATAATTCTTGCCATCACCCAATGTTGTTATTTGGATATTGTATGTAGCCTCACTATGTAAGTTCTCCTTAGAAAAATTAATAGTCGCATTAGATGTAACACGATACTTATTGATTAAAGTACCATCTTCACTTAACATAGATACCTCATATCCAGAAGCATTCTCTACATTATCAAAGGATACTTCAATATTATTGCCTATGCTTATCTTTACATTCTTTACAACACTTAGTGCGCTTCCCTTAAAGTAATTTTGTTCAAATTCAAAATTCACATTCACGCCAGTGCCATAGATCTTATTGCCATCATAGGCAATAAGATAATCATCACATGCAGCTATCGCTTTGATGTTTTTCCATGAAGTTGCGTTAGATACAAAGTTTGTATCATCGCTTTTCACAACTAATACACCATCACTTCTTAGTCCCACCAAGAAGTCATTACCACAGGCGATGTCGATAATATTACGCCATTTATTAGTTTCAAAGATATTACCTTCATTAGAAATAGTTTCTACGGTCTTATCTTCTTTTAGAACCATTAGATAGTTATCACT
>CAKUTY010000061.1 GCA_934692455.1 uncultured Erysipelotrichaceae bacterium | reverse complement strand
CTTACAGCCTTCATTGCCTCTTGTCTTGTATCAAAATATATCTTCTCAGCATTTGGTGCATATTCCTTTTCAATCTCATTACTAGCAGAACCCTGCTTTACAGTAGCGATTGTTTTAATATCGCCCTTATTGTCTTTTCGCATAATACTAGCAACGCCCATTGTGATATATGGGGCACTGGCTCCATAATGATTTTTTTCTATAGTGGTGTCACTTACCCTTGCATCAATCGCGATATCAATTGACTCGGTATGACTTTGATACCAAATATATTCGTTTCTATCCTTACAAATAACAAACTCATAAGGTAGACCAATATAATCAGCCACATTCTTGAAAAAATCAGGAAGAATGCCCTTCATTTCGCCATCTTCAACATAAGAATACGGTCTTCTTGTAGGATCACATAAAACCTTAAGAGGCTTTTTATAAGAATTGATAAGTTCTTCTTCAGAAGGAGTAAAATTTAAAACCTTAATATCATAAGAAGCATAATAACGATTAAATAATTCTCTTTGCCAGTCACCTTCTGCATTATTTATTTGATCTATCGCATAATTAATCTTATCTAATAATTCCGTATTACCCTTCTTAACTATTGCATAAAAATCTTGTGGTTCAAATTTCTCAATAATTCTTTCATTATCTGTTGTACGCATCGAAGAAGAAACAAGGGCATCAACCTCACCATTTTGTAAAGCTTCCTCCATATCCTTGAACATTTCAAAATAAACAGGTATATAAGAAAAGCCTTTCTCGTCAGCAAGCTTTTCAAAATCATTATTTCTACTATTACCCTTCAATAAACCAACTCTTAAACCATCATATGTATTATACTTTTGACCAATAATCTTAGTATTATCACTTCTTACTGTAATCATACATTCATTGGTACCAATCGGCTTAGAATAATCAAATATTTCTTCACGTTCAGGCGTTTTTCTAGCAGATGTCAGTAAATCAATCTCACCATCTTCCAACATCCTTTGCATATCTTTCCAACCTAGTTCATAACCAACATAGTCGTATTCAACATCTAAGTAACGCGCCATCAAACGTAAAAAATCATAACCATAACCACTTTTGTCACCATCTTCATCAATCATATGGTAACCATCCATATGGAAAAAACCAACACGAATAGTTTCGTGTTTGTCTTCAGCAATAATATTGATTGGACACATTGTCAAAACACATAAAAAAGTAACTAATAAAGTAACTAGTTTTCTTAAACACCAAAACTTCTTAAACATTTCATTTATTTTCATTAGAACATCCCTTATGATCTTAGATGATTTATATCTTTTTATATTTATATTATCTACAAAAAGAAAAGTTTAGTCTATAAGTATAAATGTTTTTTTCACTATTTATTTCCTAAAATAACAATTAGTTATCCACATTTATCAACACCCAAATGGGAAAAAGATGGGAATTTTTAAAACTATGTAAATGTTAAAATGTTACTTGCAACCGCAAAGGTAAGGGTTATTTCTGGTCGGCTTGATCAGGATGCCGCAAGTCCTGTTATTAATAGATTTATTTGTTGATTATGGGAGTATTCGGTATGAATAGTTATGAAATAATTATGATTATTTTAACAGCTTTGACTGTGATAATAGACTTAATAAAATTGAATAACGGTAATAAAAAATAACCCTATAATAAATTTTTCGGAGAAATTTGAGGGTTACTTTTTATCCTTAAACAAAATCCAGAAATAACCTTTACGCGGTTGCTTTCTTTACATGATTATTATATCACCTTGATAAATTAAAAAGGCCATATTTTACAATACAGCCTTATATATTAGGGGAACTCTAAAGAGGATTATGCAACATCTTTCTTTAATAAGCCTAGTAACACTGCACCAACGATTGTACCAACAACTAGAGCTACTAGATACATTAAAGTATTACCAACAACAGGGAATACGAAGATACCACCATGAGGAGCCATCAATGTACAATTAAATGCCATAGATAAGGCACCAGCCAATGCTGAACCAACAGCACATGAAGGAATTACATGTAGAGGATCTGCAGCTGCAAATGGAATAGCACCTTCAGTAATAAATGCCAAACCCATAATGAAGTTTGTAGGGCCAGACTTTCTCTCAGATTCTGTAAACTTCTTCTTAAATAATAACGTTGCTAGAGCGATTGCGCATGGAGGAACCATACCACCAATCATAACTGCAGCCATAATATTGTAGTTACCAGAAGCGATAGAAGCTACACCGAATACATATGATGCCTTATTAAAAGGACCACCCATATCGATTGCCATCATACCACCAAGTATTGCACCTAGTAAGATAACATTCGCACCACTTAATGAAGCTAATGCGTTATTTAATCCTGTATTAATTGCACCTACTACTGGTTCAATCGCAAATACCATAATAGCTCCTGTTAGTAACATACCAAATAGTGGATAAATAAGTACTGGCTTTATACCATCTAATGATTCAGGAATGATCTTATCAGAAACTTTCTTTAATAGATTTACAAGATAACCTGCAATAAAACCCGCTGCTAAAGCACCTAAGAAACCAGAAGTACCATTAGCCGCAATAGAGCCACCAAGGATACCTACTGCAAGCCCTGGTCTATCTGCAATAGACATCGCGATAAAACCAGCTAATACTGGAAGCATAAAGCCAAAGGCAACACCACCAACTTGTCCTTTTAAGAAATTCGCAAGCGGAGTTAGGGTACCAAAGCTAGCTCTTTGAGCATCGGTCAAGCTATTGATATCATAGTTCATGCCATCAACCAAGAAAGCAAGCGCAATCAAGATACCACCGCCAACTACAAACGGTAACATATGAGATACACCATTCATTAAATGTTTATAAATAGAATGACCTGCACTATCCTTAGCCTCATTATTAGCCTTTTTAGAATTACTCTTATAAACAGCTACATTACCACTAACAATCTCATCAATTAATTCATTAGGCTTATTAATGCCCTTAGATACTTGACACTCAATAACCTTCTTACCATCAAAACGATCCATTGGAACATTTGTATCAGCAGCTACGATAATACCATCTGCACTATTAATTTCTTCTTCAGTCAAGATATTCTTAGCACCACCTGAGCCTCTTGTCTCAACCTTTACCTTATATCCTTTTGCCTTAGCAGCCTTTTCTATAGCTTCAGCAGCCATATATGTATGGGCAATACCTGTAGGACATGCTGTTACTGCTAGAACATAATGTCCCGTATTAGATTCGAGCCCAGATTCGAGCCCAGTTTCGAGCCCAGTTTCATCCTTCTTTTCTTCAGCATCATCAATTACCTTCAAGAATTCTTCAACAGTCTTAGCCTTCTTCAAATCAGCAACAAAGTTTTCATCCATCAACATAGTAGCTAACTTAGATAGAATTTCTAGATGCATACTGCCAGAACCCTCTGGTGCTGCAATTAAGAATGCCAAATCAACCGGCTTAAAATCTAAGGCTTCATATTCAACACCACTTGGAATTGTCATAGCAGCAAGACCTGGTTCTTTAACACCTGAACATCTACCATGAGGAATGGCAATACCATTGCCAACTCCAGTCGTACCCTCTTTTTCTCTTTCATGTACTGCATCTAAGTATGATTTCTTATCTGAAATCTTGCCTGATGCGTCCATCAAATCAACCAACTTAACCAAGCATGCTTCTTTATCATTAACATCAGCATTTAGTAAGACACTTTCCTTTGATAATAAATCTGTAATTTTCATAATAATCCCTCTTTTTTATAAATTACGATATAAATTTTCTACTTCATCTTTAGTAGCTAGAAATTCACTGAAGGCACTTGCAGAGCCTGTAGAAACACCATATTTGAACGCTTCCTTGTAATCATTGAACTTTGTATAGCCATAGATGAAACCCGCAACCATTGAATCACCTGCTCCAACTGAATTAACAAGTTTTCCCTTTGGAGCTATTGAGGTATAGACATCACCGTTTTCACTTACTAGAACTGCACCCTCACCAGCCATAGATATAAGTACATTTCTAGCACCCTTTTCCTGTAACTTCTTAGCATAAGGAACTACATCCTCACGTTTTTCTAGCTTTACATTGAATATTTCGCCTAGCTCATGATTATTAGGCTTAATTAGAAATGGTTTATATTCAAGTACATTTGTAAGCAAGTCCTTAGTCGCATCAACTACAATCTTGATATTCTTATCTTTTAGATAATTCATAATATCTCTATACATTGTTGAAGGAAGACAGCTTGGAATACTACCAGCTAATACTAAGATATCATCGCTTGTTAATTTATCTAGCTTAACATACAACATCTTGATAGCTTCTTCATCAATATTAGGCCCCATACCATTTAATTCACTTTCAGTATTAGATCTTAATTTAACATTGATTCTTGAATAACCATTTTTAACCCAAATCATCTCATCTTGAATACCCTCTTTGGTAATTAACCTTTTGATTTCTTCTCCCGTAAAACCAGCCAAGAAACCAAGAGCACTTGTTTCAAGACCTAAGTTTCTCAAGACGATAGAAACATTGATTCCCTTGCCACCTGGAAAGATAAATTCTTTACAAGTTCTGTTTGTTTCTCCTAATTTAAAATCTTTACAAGAAGCGATATAGTCAATTGAAGGGTTAAAAGTAACGGTGTATATCATATTCTCCTCTTTCTAGTTCTTAAACATGGTACCTGATGTTTTTTGAACGTTTTTGAACGGTTTTCCTTAACCATCTTTATAATACAGTCACAATCGGTCAATGTCAACACATTATTGAATGAATTTGACTGATTTTGACTTTTTTTAAACGATTTATTATAATTTTCTTGTAAAAAGGTGAACAAAATGCTTAATGAAGAAAGAAAAAGAATAATATTAGACATTACAAACGAAAGAAAAAGTATTACTATTATCGAACTAATGGAATTATTAGATGCTTCTGAATCTACCGTTAGAAGAGACCTATCTGATATGGATAAGAAGGGTTTGTTGAAGAAAGTACATGGTGGTGCTATTTCTTTAAATAATGATATTTTGACCGAAGATGAATCGGTTGAACAAAGATCTGACTTAAACGCAAGTTCAAAAAGAGAAATTGCTAAATATGCAGCTTCTTTAATTAAAGATAATGATGTAGTCTACTTAGACGCAGGAACAACCACTGCCCTAATGATTCCTTATCTTAAAAGTTCTAAGGCAACATTTATCACAAACTGTGTAACTCATGCTAGACAATTATCACAAGATGGTCATCAAGTATATTTGCCAGGTGGCCTATTAAAGTCTAAGACTGAAGCAATCGTTGGTAGTGAGGCCTATAAATACTTAGAAAAGATGAACTTTACTATGGGCTTTTTTGGAACTAATGGTATTAATAATAATGGCCATACCACTCCAGATCCTCAAGAAGCTCAAATAAAGGAAGTAGCTTTTAATAATTGTTTCGAAAAATATATTTTAGCTGATGCCAGCAAGTTTGATAAGGTATGTACAGCAAGATTCGCTAAGATTGATCAAGGGTTCATTATTACAGATTCTAGTATTCCTGATAAGTATAAGAAGCTACACAATTCAATTATTGTAGACATGATTAAATAATAAACTTCATTGAAGTTTATTTTTCTTTTTAAATTCATACATATTCTTATCAGCACGCTCCTTAATAATAAGAATATCTTCTTTTGACAATGGTGAAGAACCATAAGAAACTGTAGGAATAAATTCATACATACTACGCTTTTCTTCTAATAGACTTAAAAATATATTTAAGCATTCAGCTTCTTTATCTTTATTAGTCAATAACACGCAAAATTCATCACCACCAATGCGGTAACAATAGCCATATGATGAATATGCCCTTTTAATACAATCAGCAATCTCTGATAAACAAGCGTCGCCTTTTAAGTGCCCATATTTATCATTAACAAGTTTAAAATCATCAACGTCAAAGACGATTAAGACCCCTTCACCCTTATATATTTCTGAAGTACTATTTAGATAACTATCCTGACTTAATAAGCCTGTTAAGCCATCTAATTGATGCCACATCTCATTACAATAAATAAAATACAAGACTGACAACAGTGTTATACATAACCACGACACATGAAGATCGGGTGTTAAAATTTGAATAATAGTTTCGGCTAATAAGAATAAACCCAAAGGATAAATTAATTTTTTACTTCTATTTTGGAAATTTAAAGAAGTAATAATTGTTGACAATAATAGATACAAAATAGATAAGAAATAAACAATTATATAAATATAAAAGAACGGTCCACGCGAATATATATTGTCTGCACTTACAGAAAATACCAACCCATATGGAATTGATATAGCTAAAAATAATAAGAAAGATATTTCAAAGAAAATAGCAATCTTCATTTCTTTACCGACAATGCTTTTTTTATCTAATGCATATATTAGACAAATAGATGGAACTGGTGATAGACCAAAGCCTAGATAATTAGAGGCAATATTAAGCCACCTATATTCTTTTGGCATACCATCTACAACAAGTGTGATAACTTCCAATATCGAAATAAAGGCAATTATTATAAACGCAAAAAAGAAGCCACGTTTCTGCTTCTTATTTAGCGATTCGCTTAGTTTTGTAAGAATGCACATAAAGCTAAGCACAAATAAATCTATAATAGTTAAAACACAAAAGTATCTGTTCATTAAAATAATTCCTCTTCGACAAATAAACCCATCAAATATAGGATATATTACCGTTATATTTTAACATCATTTTATATTTAAAATAGTCTAATCGGCTTTCTTTATTGGATGCCTTATAACAGTCTTCCACTTTTCAGGTGCAATCTTTCTAGCATCCGACATATATATTTCATGATGCAACCTTGTTTCGCTAAAATCATTTGTATAGCCATTATCAGCAATATACTTATCCATTAGCGCAACCGATACCGGCTCATCATCAAAGGAACCATGATGCATTATTTGAACACATAGTCCTTCTTCAATCGTCATAAAAGTCGCGGATGAACAATCAATTTTCTTCTTATTAGTTGCGGTTTTAACTGCCCAATTAAAATCATTTTCACTCACAAAATCAGGCAAGCGAATAACAGAAATCCAATTAAATGTTGACTTATCGCTATAATCAATTCCTTCTACATTATCCTGCCACCAAAAACCTTCTAGTGGTGGTACTACATATTCATAAAAGCCCTTAATCTTATAATCAGTCTTATAACTCATCTTTAACGTATAAGCAACCGCATATAATACACCAATAGCCATTTGGTAATCACCATCCTCAACATTGGGATCACCCTTACCTTTTATCGCAATATAATTTGCCTTTGGTACATTAACAATTACAGGCTTATCTTTGGGCATATAGTATTCCTTATATTCTTTTTTAAAATCAAATGTCATAATTAAATTTCCTCATAATATCTTTACTAGCTTCAAACATAAAAACAAATCAAATTGTGAACACATGCGTTCGTAATTCATTCGCCTACAAAAATATTATAGAACTCTTTTACTAGGTATTAGATTTTATTCATAAACATCTTATGTCCTAAACAATTTACACCAATTTATACAATGTTTAATTAAAAACCGACAACATAATGCCAGTATATGCAAAAATTATTTCTTCTTGCTCAAGGTAACAATTACCTCCATTTATAACTTATAGGTGTTTTAGTTCTATCTATCCACTTTTTGTTCGCCGATACAATCAGCATCATGGGACGGCGCATTTCATCCTGCATCCCCGGAATATCCATCATGTATTC
>CAKUTY010000060.1 GCA_934692455.1 uncultured Erysipelotrichaceae bacterium | reverse complement strand
TTTCTTTGTTTGACGCATTCGTTTAAGATGTATTCTATTTGACCGTTGATGCTTCTAAAATCGTCTTCTGCCCAAGCGGCAAGTTCATCATAGAGTCTTTTACAGATTCTAAGTGGTACTTGTTTCTTGTTGTCAGCCATTAATATAGTGATCCTGAGTTAACGATTGGTTGTGCGTCTTTGTTGCCACATAGTACTACTAAAAGGTTAGATACCATTTGGGCTTTTCTTTCGTCATCAAGGTCTACTACGTTGTTTTCTTTTAGTCTGTCTAGTGCCATTTCGACCATGCCAACAGCACCGTCAACAATCATTTTTCTAGCGTCGATGATGGCTGCAGCTTGTTGTCTTTGTAACATTACTGAGGCAATTTCTGGAGCATAGGCAAGGTATGTGATTCTAGCATCGATTATTTCTAGTCCTGCTTCTTGTACTTTTTCTTGAATTTCTTCTTTGATTCTTTGAGCTACTATTTCACTTGAGCCTCTTAGTGATCCATCATCGGCAATGCCATCTCCTGTGGTGTCAATATTGCTTGAAACATCATATGGGTAGATTCTTACAACGTTTCTTAAGGCACTGTCACATTGTAAGCTTAAATATTCTTTGTAGTTGTCTACGTTGAATACAGCTTTATAAGTATCAGATACTTTCCAGATAACGGCGATACCGATTTCTACAGGATTACCAAGGCAGTCGTTGATTTTTTGGACTGCGTTGTTTAGTGTCATCATCTTTAATGAAATCTTGTTTGATGACATTTGGATTTCGTTAGCTGTTATAGTGTTCTTTTTAACATCACCACTTTGGCTAAGTGTTGTTTTAGCTGCAGGGTTGATTGAGGTACAGAATGGGTTGACGAAGTAGAAGCCTTCGCCTTTTAATGTTCCAATATAGTCACCAAATAGTGTTAGTACTAATGCTTCTTGGGGTTTTAATACCTTTAGTCCTGGCAATAGGAAGAAGTCACCTACAAATAGGATTATGCTTATTACGATTAATAGTATGTTGTCACTGTTGGCTCCAAATATAAATAGTAATATTGATCCAAAGAATATAAGTGTGATTAGTATTAGCATGCTCATGCCGTTTCTTTTTTTGTTTAGGATAATTTCGTTCATATATATCCCTCCTTTGATATCAATATGATATCACTTTAATATGTGTTGTCAATTATCTTGTTTATAAGATAAATATGTTAATTAAGGCGCA
The DNA here is from genome assembly GCA_934692455.1 of uncultured Erysipelotrichaceae bacterium. Taxonomy (GTDB): domain Bacteria; phylum Bacillota_I; class Bacilli_A; order Erysipelotrichales; family Erysipelotrichaceae; genus Colivicinus. The sequence goes on along the minus strand of CAKUTY010000060.1, from coordinate 6,746 downwards.
AAATTGTTATAATATGTACGGTTATAGGAGGAAATTTCGAATGGCTAAAAAATTAGTTACTGATTTAGATGTAACTGGTAAGAAAGTTATCGTCAGAGTTGATTTTAATGTTCCACTAAAGAGTGGTGAAATCACAGATGATAATCGTATCGTTGCTGCTTTACCAACTATTAAGTATTTAGTTGATAATAAGGCAAAGGTAATTTTGATGTCTCATCTTGGTAAGATTGATTACAAGAAGACTGAGGAAGAAATTGCAGCTGCTAAGAAGAAGAATAACATGGCACCTGTTGCAGTTAGACTACAAGAATATCTAAAGGATACTAAGGTAGTTTTCGTTGATGCAACTAGGGGCGAAGCTCTTGAGAAGGCTGTTGCTGAGTTAAAGGACGGCGAAGTTCTTTTAATGCAAAACACTCGTTATGAAAAGGGTGAATCTAAGAATGATGAAGAACTTGGTAAGTACTGGGCTTCTTTAGGTGATTTATTCGTTTCTGATGCGTTTGGTTCAGTTCATAGAGCTCATGCAAGTACTGTTGGTATCGCTAGTCATTTACCAAATGCTGTTGGTTTCTTAATTGAAAAGGAATTAAAGTTCTTAGGTGATGCTGTTGAAAATCCTGTAAGACCTTTCGTTGGTATCTTAGGTGGTGCTAAGGTTGCTGACAAGCTTGCAGTTATTTCAAACTTACTTGAAAAGTGTGATACTTTGATCATTGGTGGTGGTATGGCTTATACTTTCTTGAAGGCTCAAGGTAAGGAAGTTGGTTTGTCACTTGTTGATGATTCAAAGTTAGATTATTGTAAAGAGATGATGGAAAAGGCAGAAAGCTTAGGTAAGAAGTTATTACTTCCTATCGATACAGTTGTTTGTGCTGGTTTCCCTGATCCAATTGATGCTCCAGTTGAGACTGAAGTTGTTGCTAGTGATGCTATTCCTAGTGATAAGGAAGGTCTTGATATTGGTCCTAAGACTGCAGAATTATTTGCTGAAGCTGTAAAGAGCGCAAAGACTGTAGTTTGGAATGGTCCTATGGGTGTATTTGAAAACCCTACTTTAGCTGTTGGTACTAATGCTGTTGCTCAAGCTTTAGCTGAATGCGATGGTACTACTATCGTTGGTGGTGGTGATAGTGCAGCTGCTATTAAGAAGCTTGGTTATGCTGATAAGGTAAGCCATGTTTCAACAGGTGGTGGCGCTTCTCTAGAATTCTTAGAGGGCAAGGGACTTCCTGGTGTTGATGTAATTGAGGAGAAATAAGAAATGAGAACACCTATTATTGTTGGCAACTGGAAGATGAATAAGACTATTGCTGAAACAGAAGAATTTTTAAAGGAAATCGATCCATATATTGAAGGTATTACTTCAGCTCAATATGGTATTGCTACTCCTTATACTGATTTATATGTTGCAGTTAAGAATAGTAAGAATCTTGTAATTGGTGCTGAAAACTGTCACTTTGAGGACAATGGTGCTTTCACTGGTGAAGTTTCAATTCCAATGTTAAAGGAAATCGGTATCGCTTCTTGCATTATCGGTCATAGTGAGAGAAGACAAATGTTTGGTGAAACTGATGAGGCTGTTAATCTTAAGGTTAAGAAGTTATTAGCTAACGACATTATGCCTATCATGTGCTGTGGAGAAACTGAAGCAGAATTCGATGCTGGTAAGACTGAAGAAAGAATCAGATCTCAAGTTAGTTTAGGTTTAGCTGGTCTTGATGCTGAGGATGTTAAGAAGGTTGTAGTTGCTTATGAGCCAATTTGGGCTATTGGTACTGGTAAGAGTGCTAATACTGAAATTGCTGAAAAGTGCTGCGCTATTGTTAGAGATGAAATCAGAAAGATGTATGGCGATGCTGCTGATGCAGTTAGAGTTCAATACGGTGGTTCTGTAAAGCCTAACAATATCAAAGAATATATGGCTATGGAAGATATCGATGGTGCATTAATTGGTGGTGCAAGTTTAAAGGTTGATTCTTTCAAAGAAATTATTGATGCTACAAAGTAAAAGGTAAGGAGAAAAAAATAAATATGCCTGGAATTATTGATGTTTATGCAAGAGAGGTAATCGACTCTCGTGGTAATCCAACTGTTGAAGTTGAAGTTGTAACTGAATCTGGTGCTTTCGGTAGAGCTATGGTACCTTCTGGTGCTTCTACTGGTGAAAGAGAAGCTCTAGAACTAAGAGATGGCGATAAGAGCCGTTTCATGGGTAAGGGCGTTTTAAAGGCTGTTGAAAATGTTAATGCTATCATCGGTCCTGCAATCTTGGGTATGGATGTTACTGATCAAGCTGCTATTGATAAGGCTATGATCGAACTTGATGGTACTAAGGATAAGAGCAAGTTAGGTGCTAATGCTACTTTAGGTGTTTCATTGGCAGTATGCAGAGCTGCTGCTGATTACTATGGTATGCCTTTATACAAGTATATCGGTGGTGCTAATGGTAAGGTATTACCAGTTCCTATGATGAACGTATTAAATGGTGGTAAGCATGCTGATTCTTCTGTAGATATGCAAGAATTCATGATTATGCCAGTTGGTGCTCCTTCATTCAAGGAAGCTATCAGATGGTCTGCTGAAGTATTCCATACTTTAAAGAAGGTTTTAACTAAGAAGGGTTATAACACTGCTGTAGGTGATGAAGGTGGTTATGCTCCATCATGTACAGAAGGTAATGAAGAACCTCTTAAGTTAATCGTTGAAGCTGTTAAGGAAGCTGGTTATGAACCTTGGAAGGATTTCGGTATTTGTCTAGATCCTGCTTCAAGTGAATTCTACAATCCTGAAACAGGTTGCTACGAATTAACTAAGTCTGGCCAAGGCGTTAAGACTACTGATGAAATGATTGACATGTATGCTGACTGGTGCGAAAAGTATCCAATTCTTTCTATCGAAGATGGTCTTGCTGAAAACGACTGGGATGGTTGGAAGAAGTTAACTGATAGATTAGGTAAGAAGATCCAATTAGTTGGTGATGACCTATTCGTAACTAACGTTGAATACTTACAAAAGGGTATTGAACTTGGTGTTGCTAACTCAATCTTAATCAAGTTGAACCAAATCGGTACTTTAACTGAGACTTTAGATGCTATCGAATTAGCTAAGACTCATGGTTATACAGCTGTTGTATCTCACAGATCTGGTGAAACTGAAGATACTACAATCGCTGATCTAGTTGTTGGTGTAAATGCTGGTCAAATTAAGACTGGTTCTATGTCAAGAACAGATAGAATCGCTAAGTACAACCAATTAATGAGAATTGAAGATGAACTTGGTGAAATCGCTCAATACAAGGGTAAGAAAGCTTACTACAACGTTGACATTAAATAATTAAAGTTAAGGAGCAATTGCTCCTTTTCTTTTATATGCGTTTATTTAATGCATATAAAAGAAAATATCTTTGATATATAATTGTGCTATGTCTTTTAAACAAAATTACTATAAAGTACAAGGGAAATTGTCTTTGTTTATGTTTATATATGAAATACCAAAATTTATCATCTTGTTTTATTCTTCAATGGAACTAAAGGCGATAATTGTTTGGTTAGAGGCTATTCATTGTTTGGGCGATACTTTTAATTCCTTGATTGTATTTTTGTTGTGTAAAATACTTGGTAAAAATAAGCATGAATTAAATGATACAAAGGTTGAGAAAATAGAAACGATTGTTGGTGTTATCTGTGATTTTGCTATTGTATTGGGTCTATGTTCAATGGTGATTATTTCTATTGTGGATATTATTCATCCTCATAAGTCAAACAGTAATTTAATTTTGGTTATTATTGTTACGATTATTAGTATAATTTTTGATACGATTTTTTTAAAAAGGCAGAAAGTTGTATTAATTAATAATGATCATATCTTGGCTAAAACGGAGTTATCAACATGTATTGAGGATATTTTGTTTGATGGTATTGAACTTATTTCTTTGTTGGTTATTGTGATTTTTAAAAGAGATTGTTTTATTAAATATTTGGCTCCTATTTTGTGCATTTTGATTAGTATTGTGGCAATTCATGAAAGTATTAATAGGATTGTTAATCAAAGGGAATTATTAAATAAAATATGTGTTTAGATTTTAAAGGAGGAACAATGTATGTCAAGAATTGCATATCCAGCATTATTTCATGAAGAAAATGGCTCCTATTGGGTGGAGTTTCCTGATTTACAGGGGTGTTTAACTGATGGTGACACTATCGAAGAAGCTTATGAACACGCAAAAGAAGCTTTAGGGTTTTATCTTGATGGGGATGATAATTCTTATAATAAGCCTAGTGCTATTAAAAAGGTTGTCGATGCTAATCCGGGAAGTTTAGTAATGTTTATTGAATACGATTCATTAGAATACGCTAAGAAGTATAAAACTAAGGCAGTTAAGAAAACATTATCTATTCCTGAGTGGCTAAATGATTTAGCTCTTAAACAAAATATTAATTTTTCAAGCGTGCTTCAAGAAGCGCTTATTAATAAACTAGAGGATGATAATTGTGAGCATTGATTTGATTAAGAATTATACAAGTAATATTGAACAAGAAATATATGATAAGAAAAGAATCTTAGATGCCTATGATAAATATGGGGATGAGCTTTTTTATAGAGAATGTGAAATGATGCATTTTGCATCTAGTTCGATTATTATAAATAAGAATAGAGATAAGGTTTTGATGATTTATCACAATATTTATGATTCTTATTCATGGACTGGTGGTCATAATGATGGTGATACTGATTTCTTGAATGTGGCTTTAAAGGAAGCTAAAGAAGAGACTTCTTTGAGTGAATTAAAGATATTGGGTAAGGTCCCGTGTTCGATAGAGGTTTTAACGGTTATACCGCATATTAAAAGAGGAAAGCATGTTGGCGGTCATTTACATTTGAATGTGAGTTTCTTGTTTGAGGCAGATGAGAATGCTTATGTTCATATTAAAGAGGATGAGAATAGTAGGATTAAGTGGATTCCTATTAAGGACTTGGATAAATATATTTCAATTAGTGATAAAGAAATGCTTCCAGTGTATAGGAAAATTTTAAGGAATTATTTATAATATTGAAATATCGGAGGAAACTGATGGATAGAGAGTTAGTTTTAGTTGTTGATTTTGGTGGCCAATATAATCAGTTGGTTGCTAGAAGAGTTAGAGAATGTAACGTATACTGTGAGATTTATTCTTATCGTAACGCTATTGAAAAGATAAAAGAAAAGAATCCTAAGGGCATTATTCTTACAGGTGGTCCTAATTCTGTTTATGAAGAGGGTGCTCCTACTTGCGGTAGAGAACTTTTTGAATTGGGTATTCCTGTTTTAGGATTATGTTATGGAGCTCAACTTATGGCTCATGTTATGGGTGGTGAAGTTAAAAGGGCTGATCATAGAGAATATGGTAAGACTGATATTAAGTTAGATTCTTCTTCTGTATTGTTTGAGGCAATTAAAGAAGATAATACTTGTTGGATGTCTCATTTTGATTATATTTCTAGATTACCTGAAGGTTTTAAGTCTATTGCTCATACTGATAATTGTCCTGTTGGTGCCATGAGTAATGATGAGCATAAGTTATATGGTATTCAGTTCCATCCAGAAGTATTACATACACCTGATGGTACTAAGATGCTTTATAACTTTGTAAGAAATGTTTGTGCTTGTAAGGGCGATTGGAAGATGGATTCTTTTGTGGAAGAATCAATTAAGTCTATTAAGGAAAAAGTTGGTGATGGTAGAGTTTTACTAGCTTTATCAGGTGGTGTTGATTCTTCTGTTTGTGCTGGTCTTCTTTCTAAGGCTATTGGTAAGCAATTAACTTGTGTGTTTGTTGATCATGGTTTGCTTAGAAAGGATGAGGGAGATGAGGTTGAAAACATCTTTGGTCCTAAGGGCAATTTTGATTTGAATTTCATTAGAGTTAATGCTCAAGAACGTTATTATGAGAAGTTAAAGGGTGTTACCGATCCTGAAAGAAAGAGAAAGATTATTGGTGAAGAGTTCATTAGAGTCTTTGAAGAAGAGTCTAAGAAGATTGGTAGTGTTGAATTCTTAGCGCAAGGAACTATTTATCCAGATGTTGTTGAATCTGGCCTAGGTGGTGAGTCTGCTGTTATTAAGTCTCATCATAATGTTGGTGGTTTACCTGATTATGTAGATTTCAAGGAAATTATTGAACCTTTAAGAGATTTGTTTAAGGATGAAGTAAGAAAAGTAGGTCTTGAATTAGGTTTGCCTGAAAGTCTAGTATTTAGACAACCTTTCCCAGGTCCTGGTTTAGGTATTAGAATCATTGGCGAGATTACAGCTGAAAAGGTAAAGATTGTTCAGGATGCTGATTATATCTATCGTGATGAGATTGCCAAGGCTGGATTAAGCCAAGATATTAATCAATATTTTGCTGCCTTAACAAATGTTAGATCTGTTGGTGTTATGGGTGATGAGAGAACTTATGACTATGCAGTTGTTTTAAGAGCTGTTAAGACTATTGATTTCATGACTGCTGAGGCTGCAGATATTCCGTTTGAGGTTCTTCAAACAGTTATGTCTAGAATTATTAATGAGGTAAGAGGAGTTAATAGAGTATTCTATGATATTACTTCTAAACCTCCTGGTACTATCGAGTTCGAATAATATCAAAAGTTGAGAAAGTCCTTTATTCAAGTAATGTCATTTAGCTAAGCCCTACAAATAAAAATTGAATTAAGTCGGTAATCTAAAAATAGACCCGACTTTTCTTTTTCAAGTTTTTTTGAATAAT
>CAKUTY010000059.1 GCA_934692455.1 uncultured Erysipelotrichaceae bacterium | reverse complement strand
GGACTTCTTATATGCATCAGATTTAGCAGGTATTGCGTTTAATAATGCAGGATGTGGAGCTGTACATGCCCTAAGTTATCCACTAGGTGGTACATATCATATTCCTCATGGGGAGGCTAACATGTTGATGTTTGAGGCAGTATTTAAGAAATATCGTGAAAAAGATCCAAGTGGAAAGATTAATGATTTGTATCTTATCTTATCTGATGTACTAGGTTGTGACGAAAGTAGTGCTCTTGATGAAATGTTTAAAATATTAGACTTAATCTTGAAAAGAAATCCTTTGAATATTTATGGTGTTAAGAAAGAAGAATTAGCAGTATTTGCTAAGAGTGTAGTCCAAAATCAAGGAAGATTGTTGGCAAACAATTATACTTCGTTAAGTGAAGATGAAATGTTAGAAATCTATGAAAGTGTGTTTGATAAATAATTATGGAAAATTATAAGAAATTAGCAGCAGAAATAAGAAAGACAATTTTATTAGGCATGTCTTATGCTCATGCAGGACATGTTGGTGGTTCAATGTCAATGGCTGACTTGTTGGCAGTGCTGTATGGCGGTGTAATGCATATTGATCCTAAAAATCCTAAGATGGAAGACCGTGATCGTTTGGTTGTTTCTAAGGGGCACTGTGGTTATGGTGTTTATGGTGCCTTAGCTTTAAAGGGCTATTTCCCTTATGAATGGTTGAAGACGATTAATAAGGCAGGAACAAAGCTTCCAAGCCACTGCGATATGAATAAGGTTCCTGGCATAGATATGACTACTGGTTCTCTAGGTCAGGGCATGTCAACTGGCTTGGGTATTGCCTGGGGTCTAAGATATTTAAATAGTCCAGCCTATACTTATATCATTTTGGGTGATGGCGAATGTCAAGAAGGGCAAGTATGGGAAGGTGCCTTGTTTGCGGGGACAAGGAAATTAAATAATGTGATTGCCTTTGTGGATGTAAATAAGAAACAACTGGATGGTTATACTAAGGATATTTGTGATGTTGGTGATTTAAGAGTAAAATTTGAAGATTTTGGCTGGTATGCTCAAGAAGTAGATGGTCACAATCACGAAGAAATTATTAACAGTATTAATAATGCCAAAAATCAAAAAGATAAGCCTTCGATGATTGTGCTTAATACTATCAAGGGTAAGGATTGTAGCTTTGCTGAAGATGTTTTCTATAATCACCATATGACATTTACGGATGAACAATATAAAGAGGCAATAGCTAAATTAGATTTAATCATTAAGGAGTCTGAAAATGTATAAAGTTTGTAAAAATATTGAAACCGAAACAAGAGAAATGCGCGAAGTTTTTGCGGATACTATGATGAAATTGGCTGAAAATGATAAGAAAGTCATTTATCTTGATGGCGATATTATGAATTCTATTAAGATTGTTCCTTTCTCAAAGAAGTTTCCTGAACAAACGATAGATTGTGGCATTCAAGAAGCTAATATGATCGGTGTAGCAGCTGGCATGTCTAGTGTTGGCTTGATTCCTTATGCTCATACTTTTGCCCCATTTATCACAAGAAGAGCGATGGACCAGGTATTTATGTCTTGTGCCTACGCAAAATTGAATGTTCGTTTAATTGGTTCTGATCCTGGTATGACAGCTACAAGTAATGGTGGGACTCATTTTGCCTTAGAAGATATTGGCGCATTAAGAAGTATACCTAATGTAACTATTATCGATCCAAGTGATTCAACCATGCTTAAAGATTGTTTAATAAAGACAAAAGATTTATATGGCGTTTACTATATGCGTTTGTCTCGTAAGAAAGTAGATAAGATATATGAGGATGATTCAACTATTGAAATTGGTAAGGCTAATCTAGTAAGAGAAGGGAAAGATATAACCATAATTGCCAATGGCTTTGCGGTAGGTGATGCGATTAGAGTTTCTGATGATTTATATAAGGAAGGAATTTCGGTAAGAGTACTTGATATGTTTACAATCAAACCAATCGACAAGGAAGCAATCATTAAGGCTGCCAAAGAAACAAAAGCTATCATCACTGTTGAAAATCATAATATCATTGGTGGTTTAGGAAGTGCGGTAAGTGAAGTGTTATGTGAAAACTGTCCATGTATCTTAAAAAGATTAGGCGCAAAAGACCGTTTTGGTGAAGTAGGTGACTTGGCTTATCTGAAGAAGACCTTTGGTGTTTCTTATGATGATATTAAGGAGGCAGTATTAGAAATGAAGTCAAGTTTATAAGGCTTGGCTTTTCTTATATACAAATAATTGTATATTTGTGGTATTATTCCCTCGTAAGGAGATTATAGGTATGTTTGATATGAATAAGTTTAATCTTGAGGGTAAGATTGCTCTTGTGACTGGTGCTAGTTATGGCATTGGTTTTGCGATAGCTACTGCTTTATCTAGGGCGGGTGCAACTATCTGTTTTAATGAAATTAATGAAGAAAAGAAACAAAATGGTTTATCAGCTTATGAAAAGGAAGGCATTAAAGCTTATGGTTATGTTTGTGATGTAACTAAGGAAGAAGAAGTTAATAAATTAGTAAAAAAGATTAATGAAGAAGTTGGAGTTATAGATATCTTAGTTAATAATGCTGGTATTATTAAGAGAATTCCAATGTGTGATATGAGTGTCGAAGAGTTTAGACAAGTTATTGACGTTGATTTGAATGCACCTTTTATCGTATCTAAGGCTGTAATTCCAGGTATGATTGAAAAAGGTCATGGTAAGATTATTAATATTTGTTCAATGATGTCAGAATTAGGTAGAGAAACCGTTAGTGCTTATGCAGCTGCCAAGGGTGGTCTTAAGATGTTAACACGTAATATTTGTTCCGAATATGGTGAAGCTAATATTCAATGTAATGGTATTGGACCTGGTTATATTGCGACTCCTCAAACAGCGCCATTAAGAGAAAAGCAGGCTGATGGAAGTCGTCATCCATTTGATCAATTTATTGTCGCAAAGACTCCTGCTGGTAGATGGGGTACTCCTGAGGATTTAATGGGTCCTGCAGTCTTTCTTGCCAGTGATGCTTCTAACTTTGTCAATGGACATATTCTTTATGTAGATGGCGGTATCTTAGCTTATATTGGTAAACAACCACAATAATTAAATAAAGGAGCTTTCGCTCCTTTGTCTTATTTATTAGGCCAAATCTTGCAATTAGGATCTAGTAGCCATTCATGTTCCTTAACGTTTTCAGCCCCAGTCCATGGATTGTCTTCAAAATGTCTAATTACCCAGAAGTAGTTCATGGCATAGCCTGGTGCAGTTACTTGAGGATGTGCTAGTTTTTCTGTTACACAAATATAACTACGATCTTTGATTTCATATACATTATGTCCATAGAAACTAGCTCCAAAGCCTTCAGGTCTATTGAAACGATAGTAGTATAGTTCAGGTTGATCATGTAAGTGTGGAATAAATGTAGACCACTTGCCTGGATAGTTTACTGTTTCACCAAATGCTAAGTTACTATTTGGATTAATCTTATAGTCAACCATGGTTCTTACGTTTCTTGTAGCACAATCGTTCCATTGGCCAGCTCCTCTGTCAACAACGATGACATTATCCTTTGTGAATAATGTTGTGTTGTATGTCTTGTCATTTTCAGTCATGATTAATAGATATTCACTGTCTTCGTTGACTTTTACTTCAACTTTAACTTTTGCAGGGAATAATAATCCAACTGGAGCATCATCGAAGACGTTTCCTCTTGTGATTGTTTCTTCTTTTCCCTCGTAGCTTAATGTTAAGCTTCCTTCTTGAAGAAGAATCAATGTTTCCTTGTCTTCGCTATAGTATTCTTTGACACTTCCTTTCTTTGGGCGTACAAGATATGAATATAGCATCATATCAGGATAATGATCGCTTCTGTTAGTTAATTCAACGATTTCATCATTACTAGTAATATAGTTCATCATAAATATTTCCTTCTTTCGAATTTATTATACAAAAAAATGTACGAAATATTTTGACAATATACATTTTTTTGTATTACAATATGCTTAGTTGATGTAAGGGATTACACCAGACATGAAAAAGAGGTTGAAAAATGAACTTAAGAGAGATATTAAATGAAGACATTATTGATCTAGAAGTTGAGGGTACTACAAAAGATGAAGTGCTTCACAACATGGCTACATTATTACTTAATAATGGTTATATCAATGATGTTGAACAATTTGTAAAAGATATATATGTTCGTGAGGCTGAAGGTCCTACTGGTATGGGTTCTTCAATTTCTATCCCTCATGGAAAATCAGAAGCAGTTAAGAAGATTGGTATTTGTATTGGTAAGACTAAAAACGATATCAAATGGGAAACTGCAATGACTGATTCAGGTTTCCAAGATACAAGATTAATTTTCTTATTCTGTGTATCTGCTGATACAGAATTCGCTACAAATCATATGTTGTTGTTGAGTGAATTGGCTGGAAAGCTTGGAAATGAAGCAAGAGTCGCAAAGCTAGCTGAGGCTAAGACAAAAGAAGAAGTTGTTAATTTGATTCTTTGCGATGACAGCGAACTAGATTCTTCAAACGTTAAGAGTGATGAAGAAATCGTTGATTTAGATATAGACTTCTAATTAGTTATTAGAGTTTATATATAGCTATTAAACAAGAAAGGAGATCTATTTATGAAGATTGTTGGTGTTACAGCATGTACTGCTGGAATTGCTCACACTTACATTGTTGCGGAAAAGATTGAAAATGCTGCAAAGGAAGCTGGTCATGAAGTTAAGATTGAAACTCAAGGTACAATTGGTGTTCAAAATCAATTAACTCCAGAAGATATCGCAGCTGCTGATGTAGTTATCTTTGCCCATGACATTGCAATTAGAGACAAAGACAGATTCAATGGTAAGCGTATTGTTGATATTCCTATTTCAACTGCTATGAAGAGTCCTAAATCACTTATCGCTACTATTGAGAAAAAATTAGGTAAATAAAAAAATAAGGGGAGAAAATTTATTATGAAATTAACTGATGTTAAGAAGCACATAATGACTGGTATTTCATTCTTGATTCCAATGGTTGTTATGGCTGGTATCATGGGTGCTATTCAAAAGGCATTCTCTTGGTCAGGTGTTCCACTATCTGATCCAATTATCGCTGGATTAAATTATTCTGGTTACTCAATCACTAAGTTAAGCGACTATATGCATATGCTTGGTGAAATGAATGGTATGGGCTTCAACTGGGCTTATGCATTCTTATGTGCTGGTATCGCATTCTCTATTGCTGATAGACCCGGAATTGTTCCTGGTTTCGCAATTGGTTATTTTGCTGGCGGACCTACTAAGACAGGTTTCGTTGGTGCTATGTTGATGGGCTTTGTTGTTGGTTACTTAGTACAATGGATGAAGTCTTGGAAGATGCCTAAAGCTCTTGCTGGATTAATGCCAGTATTGATCATTCCAGTTCTTGCTACTGCAATTGCTACATTCTTATTCTTTGGTATCCTAATGAAACCAATTTCAACTGTAATGTTAGCTATCCAAAACTGGATTGTTGGTCTAGGTGAAGGTTCTCTATTCGTTTGTGGTGCTGTTATCGGTGCTTGTATGGGCTTCGATATGGGTGGTCCTATCAACAAGACTGCTTCTATGGCTGCAAATGCTTTATATGCTGATATTCCAGATGGTATCGGTGGTTGTGCTGAAACTGCTAAGATTATCGGTGGTATGACACCTGCTGTTGGTGTTGGTCTTGCTGCTATCTTTGCTCCTAAGAAGTTCACTGCTGCTCAAAAGAATACTGCTTATACTGCTATCCCTATGGGTCTATGTTTCATTACTGAAGGTGTATTACCTTTCGCTGCTGATGATCCACTAAGATTCATCCCATGTTCAATGATTGGTTCTGCAATTGCTTCTGGTTTAGCTATGGCTTGGGGTATTAACACTCCTGCTGCTCATGGTGGTATCCTAGTTGCTCCATTATCAAACAACATTGGTATGTGGATTGTTGCTCTTGTAATCGGTTCTGTAATTACTGGTGTTCTATACGCAGTAGTTAAGAAGATGCCTGAAGAAGAAGAGACTGAAGAAGAAATCACTGAATTAGATATCGATTTATAATTCTAAAAATAAACTAAATAGAAGGAAGGTTTAATTAGCTATGTATGTAAATATGAAGTATATTCTTGATGCTGCTAATAGAGATGGTTATGCTGTAATGGCAGTTAACAGTGTCAACATGGAAATGGCTAGAGCTGTAATTGAAGCTGCTGAAGAAGAACATTCTCCAATTATTGTTCAATTCGGTTGTGGCCAAATGAAAAAGTTAGCACATCCAGATCAAATGGTTCCTATGATTAAGGCTATGGCAGAAAAGGCTACTGTTCCTGTTTGCTTAAACCTAGATCATGGACCAAGCTTTGAAGCTGAAGTTGATGCAATTCAAAGAGGCTTCTCAAATGTAATGATTGATGCTTCTTCATTACCTTATGAAGAAAACGTAAGACGTACAAGACAAGTAGTTGATCTTGCTCATGGCAAGGGCATCTCTGTTGAAGCAGAATTAGGTCATGTTGGCCAAGCTGCTGATGGTGATGGTAAGACTGCTGATATGTATACAAACGTTGAACAAGCAGTTCAATTTGTTAAGGATACAGGTGTTGATGCTTTAGCAGTTGCTATTGGTACAGCACATGGTAAATATCCTGCTGGATATGTTCCAGTATTAGACTTTGGCCGTCTAAAAGAACTTAAGGAAGCATTAAAGATGCCACTAGTTCTTCATGGTGGTTCTGGATCAGGTGAGGAAAACATTCGTAAGGCAGTTGCTAATGGCATAAATAAGATCAACGTTTGTACAGATGCTTTCCATGCTGCTGAAGTAGCTATGAAGGCTGCTTGGGAAGAGAATCCAGGTCTAAATTATATGGAAATCTGCGCTGTAGCTGAAGCTGCTGTAAAACAATTTGTTAAGGATTATATTCGTGTAATTGGTTCTAACAATCGTTATACATTTGAAGTAGCTGATAATGGTAGTAAAGAATAATTTCTAACTCAATTAATGGAGGGGCAGTAATGTCCCTCTTTTATTTATTATGGATATTTTAAAGAAAAAGAATCGTATATATTTAAAAATAATAATCACTCTATGCTTTTTATCTTCAGCTGGAGTGGGCATCACATCAAATTCAGTTGGTGTTTTTTATAATTATGTTGCCTCAGACTTAAATATTTTAAGAGGTACCTATATTATTCATAATACTATCGCAACATTTGCCCTTGCGATTGTTGCTTTGTTCGTGCCTAAATGGTTAAACTCAAATAATTATCGTAAATTAATTATAGGTGCTGGATTATTAAGTTCAACAAGTGCTTATCTAATGAGTTTTCAATCCAATATAATAATGTTTTATATTTTGGGCTTATTAAGAGGTTGTGGCAATGCTTTCTTCGCTTTTGTTGTTATATCAATAATAATCAACAATTGGTTTAATAAGAACCATGGCTTAATAACCTCAATTATCTTTGGATTCTCAGGCATTTCGGGAGCTATTTTTTCTCCTTTATTTTTAAATGTAATCGAAACATATGGTTGGCGTATAGGCTATAAAGTGATGGGCATATCAATATTATTATCATTTATTCCTTTCATCATAATGAAGTATCCTTTAAATCCTAAGGATATAGATTTACAGCCATATGGTGGTAAAATTATTAAGGAAGAAACTAAAACCATATCTAATAAAATTGATCCCTTGTTGTTTGTTTATGTTGGACTATTTGCAACCCTTATTCACTTTGCGGCAGGCAATATGCAACATTTAAGCGCAATTGCTTTATCTAGAAATTACTCTTTGAATATTGTTTCATTATTTGTTTCTTTATCAATGATTGGCAATGTAACATTTAAATTTATCACTGGTGAAATTGCCGATAAAAAAGGAGCTATTTTTTCGAATATCTCCATGTTGATAGTTACACTTGTTGGCAATGCTTTATTACTAATCATTAATAATTACATATTAAATCTTAATGGAACATTGTTGTTTGGAGCGGTCTTTGCGGAAACAGCTGTTGGCTTAACCTTATTGACAAAAGAAATATTTGGTATTGCGAATTACAACAAAACATATCCTATATATGCCTTACTTGGCAACGCTTCATATG
>CAKUTY010000058.1 GCA_934692455.1 uncultured Erysipelotrichaceae bacterium | reverse complement strand
CATAGTATTCACAATTAGTCTTTAAGATATTAGTATTATAGATACCTACTGGATAACCCTTAACATTCAAGTCATAAGTTTCATCATCAACCACGATATAAGCCTTATCATCTTCTAAAATATATTTAAAATCACCAAAGTCATAATCAATACTTTCTTCAAAGTTTCCATTATACTTTTCATAATCAGATTCATCATAAGAAAGGCCCCTACTCTTAAGTTGATATTGAGTTAGATTAACAGGATCTGCCTGGGTATGTTCAATAGACTTACAAGCGCCTAATGACATTAATAAACAAATGGATAAGATAATATACTTCATGCTTATATTTTAAGAAACATGAACAAAAACATATATAAGGGATATCCGCCAATTATTTTTTAAACAAAGAAATAAGGCCTACACGAGATGTAGTATTAGTTTTCTTATAAATAGAAGTTACATATCTTTCTAGTGTTCTTTTAGAAATACTTAACTTATCAGCTATTTCTTGTAACTTATCATCACTACTAATTAATAGATTTAAAACTTCTCTTTCTCTTGGGGTTAAATTATATTCTTTTACTTGATTATCACTAGATTCCAAAAACAATTTATATTTATTGGTATAAACAAAAGTAAGAATACTAGTAAAGACAAACAAGATTAATTCAATGCTGATGATAAGTAGTTTATTACCACTACTTAATAAATTTAAAGATAGATTAGAAATAAGAATTGCCACTAAATTATTGATAGCCCTACCCATTCCTGCATATAGTTTTGGTCTATTAGTATAGGGTGCTAATTCTAAAAAAGCCGAAGTGAAAAAGACCGCAAAGAAACCAGCCGACAAATAAAAGATTATTAGACCAAGTAATTCATTAACTAATAAACAAATAGTGGAAAGAACCATCACACAATAGATGATGATACTCATATATTTTCTTGATCTTATATCATATAAGAAACCCGCCAACAAAGCACTAAAAGCTAAAAGTAATCTTGGCCATCTTCCAATATCTAAGACCTTATTGGCATGATAAATAGTTACCGCATTATCTAGTGTTGAAAAAACAATTGTTAGTAATGATACAAGTAATATTAGTATGATTGATAATTGTTTTGTATCTTTTTTTACTAGTATCATTTCATCAACATTAGTTTTAAATAAACAAATAGACAACAATACTAAACAAAGAGGAATGATATATATTTCAATACTTAGATAATTAACCACAAATTGTAGTAAGGTGCCACACATATATGAAACACCTACTACAACAGCACTATCACACATCGACTTATAATAAGTAGCACTACCTAAGATTCCTAAAAATAGGAATAACATAAGTCCTGATATAAGTATTGAAATATAAGCATCTAAAGTGATTAAGAATATAAAGCTAATAAGCGAAAGTATACAAGTAACAATGTAGATACTTTTATGTTTGTCAATAAATAAATAAAGAAAAAATCCAAGTACACTACTACCTAACACATAGTTTTGAGCGTTGACTACATTAATTCCTTTTGTCGTTAAAGAAATGATGTCGACAAAAAGAAACTCACAACTCAAAAAGATAAAGGTAAATAAACTCATTAAAATGTACTTGGATTTATTCATATTAGTCTAAATCTTCGAAAGCTTCTAATCCTTTCTTACCTGCAACCTTTTGGTCACCATGTTTAACTTGAGACATAGTGAAATAAGATGCCAATACAAATATTGCAGAATAGATAAATAATACTTTATAAGAAATAAGCCTCATTAAAGTACCTGCACATACTGGAGTAATAATTTGAGCAGCCATAGAAGCTGTATAGTAATAGCCAGTGAACTTACCAATGTCACTACCCTTACACATTTCAACAACCATTGGAAGTGAATTAACATTGATACTAGCCCATGCTAGTCCTACAAGGGCGAAACAGATATACATTACAAAATTGATATGATCAAAGATAGTTGTTAAGACAAAGCCCATCACAAACATTGAAGCTAATAAAATAATACCGAATTGGATACATTTCTTTCTACCTACCTTAGAAGCTAGACTACCTACTGGAATATAAGAAACAATAGCACCTGCTGTAGCCACTAGTAAACAAGTACTAGCACCACCAAGTCCTGCACCCATCACCTTAGAAACATAGGTTGTAAACCAAGTTGTCACGCCATTATAGCCCATAAACCAAAGGGCAATAGAAGCTAATAAGAAACCTAAAGATCTTTTAACTTCAGGAGGCAACTTTTCATCACCACTGCCATCATCAACAGCTAAATCCCATTCAGGATGTTGTTTCTCAAGCTCTAGATTCTCTTGTCTTAATTTAGGTTCCTTAATAGTTAAGACCAAGATACCAACACAAATAAACATCAGTGCTGAAATTAAGATAAACAATATTTGATAATTAACATGCTCAACACCAACAGTCTTAGCGTGAGGATATAAAATGCTAGCCAAAGCTAAGTAGATAATGCCTCCTACTGCAACCATTAAATTAATAATCGCATTAGCCTTAGATCTTAAAGGATTAGGCGTAACATCAGGCATTAAAGCTACAGCAGGAGAACGATAAGTTCCCATCGCAATTAGTAAGAAACCAAGCACAATGATAAAAGAAATAAGCTTAAATGTAGTTGGTTCACCATAATAGGCATTATCAATAATTGGCAAGAAGTTCATTAAAATAACAGCCAAACCAGTACCAAATAAGATAAATGGCATACGCTTACCAATATTAGTTTCTGTCTTATCAGACAAAGAACCAAACAAAGGTAATAAGAATAAGGCCAAGACATTATCAAGGGCCATGATCATACCAGACAACGTTTCATTTAAGTGAAAAGTGTTGGTTAGGATTAGTGGAACAATACCATCATACATCTGCCAGAAAGCACAGATAGACATGAAAGCTAAGCCCACTAAAATCGTTCTTTTGTAGTTTAATTTCATATTATCCCCCTATCTACAACAAAGACGCGAATATTCTTAACACACTCATCAAAAAGTTCTTCACAAGAGAAAAACGAGCATGTTTAATTTCCGTTGAATCTTCTAATACATTTAAGAAGTCCTTTTTAATATCCATTATCTTCTTACTCTTATACAAAAGGACCGCATTCTCAAAATGAAGATATAAAGAACGATAATCAAGGTTAACAGTGCCAACAACACTTGATATATCATCACTCACAAATACTTTTGCATGCACAAAACCAGGTCTATATTCATATATCTGAACACCACCCCTAATTAATTGGTCATAATAAGACTCACCAATATCATGAATTATCTTTTTATCAGCAATACCAGGGACAATAATCTTAACATCTACACCTTTTTTAGCGGTATGAATAAGGCAGTTAATCATTTCTTCATCAATAATCAAATAAGGAGTCATGATATAAACATAATCTTGGGCTCTATTTAAAATGTCCATATAAACACTCTGCGCCGTTAATTCAAAGTCTAAAGGTGTCTCACTATAAGGAACAATAAAACCATCCTTAACTCTAACTCTATGCTCAACCATGAAGTCTCTATAATCAACATCATCATGTCTTAGTGCATTCCAGTTAGTTAAGAAAGTCACCAACATCGAATCAACGGCCTTACCCTTAATTCTAATAATATTATCTAACCACTTACCATGAACTACCTTCTTATTGATGTATTCATCAGCTAAATTAACACCACCACTAAAAGCTACCTTACCATCAATAATTAAAATCTTACGATGATCTCGATTATTCATAATAGTACTTAAAATCGGAGTTACCTTATTAAAAGTAACCGCCTTAATACCATAAGACTCAAGTACATTAGCGTATGATTTAGGTAATGTATGCAAAGAACCCATATCATCATACATAACCCTACACTCAACACCCTCTTTTACCTTTTCTTTTAGAATATCCAAAATAGAATTAAACATAATTCCTTCTTCAATAATGAAATATTCCATAAAGATATACTTCTTAGCCTTCTTAAGCTCACTCAATAAAACAGGAAAACCCTTTTCACCAGGACTATAATAATCAAAATTATTATTGTAGTAGATGGGAAAATTACTATTCTTTAGAAACATGAAATCTTGATAATATGTAGGACATTCATTCTTTAAATCCTCTAATACTTCATCATCCTGATTAAGAAAAGTTACCGCTTTCTTTTCTTCCTTAACAATCGACTTAAAAGTTCTATTAATAAACAAATTAAAATAAGTCATAAGGAAGACAAAAGTAGCCGGTACTGGAAATAAAATAATTAAGAATATCCAAGTTATATCACTAGATAAATGCTTAGAAGTTCTAATGATATTTAAGACTACTATTACTGCAAGTATATGTAAAAAAACTTCAATAAAAACAAATTTAGAAGTCAAATAATTAAATAATAAAACCCCTAAAGCTAGTTCACCAAGAACCATGAACACCAAAGTTATGATACGGCCTAAAACACTTTTCATTATATTTATGATATAAAAAAGTCATCACCTTAGGCAATGACTTATTTGTATTTTTGAGTATCTAAAATTGTATTAGCTCTACTTATTTGTTCCTTGTTAGGAGGTAAAAAACCATCTAAGCGATATTTAATACCTAACATCTCCCACTTATGTATACCAAGTGTATGATAAGGAAGAACCTCAACCCTTTTCACATTAGATAAAGAATCAATAAATTCCTTAGTCCTAGTTAAAGAATCATCATCATCATTAATGCCAGGAACAAGAACATGTCTAATCCAAATAGGCTTATTCTTCTTATCCAAATACCTAAACATTTCTAAAATATTAGTATTTGGCTTACCAGTGAGTTCAATATGTTTGTCATTATCAATATGCTTAATATCTACTAAAAGTAAATTAGTAAGCTCTAATAACTTATCAAACTTTTCCATGAACTCAATATTGTTTAAATCAAAAGGCTGACCACAAGTATCAATACAAGTATTAACATCCTCTTGTTTACATAAAGTAAATAGATCAATCAAGAAATCAAGTTGTAATAATGGTTCACCACCAGAAACAGTAATACCACCACCATTTCTCCAGTAAGACTTACATCTAATAGCCTTATCAAAAACTTCCTTAGCACTTGTATTCCCTTCACCTGTCTTCCAAGTATCTGGATTATGACAATATGCACAACGCATATTGCAACCTTGCATAAAAACAATATAGCGAACCCCTGGCCCATCAACTGAGCCAAAGGATTCGCATGAATGAATAAGACCTAAATTGTTATTACATGTGGTCATGACAAGTTCTGCTGATAACATCTAGTTGTTGTTCACGAGTCAAGTCAATGAACTTAACAGCATAACCAGAAACTCTAATTGTGAAGTTTGCATATTCTGGCTTTTCTGGATGTTCCATAGCATCTTTTAACTTATCTACGCCAAATACGTTAACATTCAAGTGGTGAGCACCTCTATCGAAGTAGCCATCTAACACGTTAACTAAGTTATTAACTCTTTCATCCTCACTATGACCTAGAGCATCAGGGTTAATAGTTTGTGTATTTGAAATACCATCAAGAGCATATTCATAAGGTAACTTAGCAACTGAATTTAATGAAGAAATTAAACCATTCTTTTCAGCACCATAAGCTGGGTTAGCACCTGGAGATAAAGGTTCGCCAGCCTTTCTACCATCAGGTAGAGAACCTGTTGCCTTACCATAAACAACATTTGAAGTAATAGTAAGAATTGAAGTAGTTGCTTCTGAATTTCTATAAGTATGGTTTTCCTTAACCTTCTCTAAGAAAGTCTTTAATAACCAAATAGCGATATCATCAGCTCTATCATCATCATTACCGTATCTTGGGAAATCACCCTCAACTTCATAATCAACTACAAGACCATCTTCATCTCTGATTGTCTTAACCTTAGCATATTTAATAGCACTTAATGAGTCAACAACATGGCTGAAACCTGCAATACCAGTAGCGAAAGTTCTTCTTACTTCAGTATCAATTAAAGCCATTTGAGCTGCTTCATAATAGTACTTATCATGCATATAGTGGATTAAGTTTAATGTGTTTACATATAACTTAGCCAACCAGCTCATCATTAAGTCATACTTTTCCATTACTTCTTCGAAATCTAAGTATTCAGAAGTAATTGGTTGATAGATAGGGCCAACTTGCATCTTAGTCTTTTCATCCTTACCACCATTGATAGCGTAAAGAAGACACTTAGCTAAGTTAGCTCTAGCACCAAAGAATTGCATTTCCTTACCAGTTTGAGTAGCACTTACACAACAACAAATTGCATAGTCATCACCCCAAACAACACGCATTACATCATCATTTTCATATTGAATAGAACTTGTATCTACTGAAATCTTAGCCGCATACTTCTTGAAGCCTTCAGGAAGTCTTGAAGTATATAAAACAGTAACATTTGGCTCAGGAGAAGGTCCCATGTTCTCTAAAGTATGTAAGAAACGGAAGTCAGTCTTAGTAACCATGCTTCTGCCATCTACACCAGCACCAGCTAAATCAAGTGTTGCCCAAACTGGGTCACCAGAGAATAATTGGTTATAGCTTTCAATTCTAGCAAACTTAACCATTCTAAACTTCATAGTTAAATGGTCAACGATCTCTTGAATCTCAGATTCAGTATACTTGCCACTAGCTAAGTCTCTTTCAAAATAGATATCTAAGAAAGTAGCGATTCTACCTACTGACATAGCAGCACCATTTTGAGTCTTAATTGCAGCTAAATAACCAAAGTATAGCCATTGTGCAGCTTCATATGAATCCTTTGCAGGTAAAGAAATATCGAAGCCATAGCTTAAAGCCATTTCCTTCATAGCCTTTAAAGCCTTGATTTGCTTAGCAATTTCTTCCTTTTGACGACAAACGATTTCATCCATTAAACCGCCACCGTATTCATCTAAATCATTTTGTTTACATTCGATTAGATAATCAATACCGTATAAGGCGATTCTTCTATAGTCACCAACGATTCTACCTCTACCATAAGTATCAGGTAAACCTGTAATGATCTTGTTATGTCTTGCAGTCTTCATTTCCTTTGTATAACAAGAGAAAACTGCATCAGAGTGAGTTGTATGATACTTAGTAAAAATATCATGTAACTCTTGGCTTGGTTCATAGCCATACATTTGACAGCTTTGTTCAGCCATACGGATACCACCATAAGGCATAAATGCTCTCTTTAATGGCTTATCTGTTTGTAAACCAACAACCTTTTCTAAATCTTTATCAAGATATGCAGCACCATAAGCAGTAATACCACTTACTACTTCAGTTTCCATATCAAGCACGCCACCCTTGGCTCTTTCTTCCTTTTGTAAAATTTGTAATTCGCCCCATAGCTTATCAGTTGCCTCTGTTGCACCAGCTAAGAAACTTTCATCACCATCATATGGCTTGTAGTTAGTTTGAATGAAATCCCTTACATCAATTTCATTGCACCACTTGCCACTTTTAAATCCGCTCCACTGTTCTTTCATACTACCTCTTTCTTTATTTATAACGACCTTCGTCGTTTTACGTCCTTTATTCTAATATTTTTGCACTAATTTAGCAACATAAATGCACAAAGAATACAAATTTTTGTATAAGCTCTATTTCTTCTTTACAACATAAGCTAAACCAAAGCTATTTGGACCCAAATGAGAACCAATAACAGCACCAATCATATGCTTATTAAACTCATGAATTTCAACGCCTACATTAGCTAATTTTTCAACCAACTTTAACGCATTACCAATGCTAGGTGTATATAAGGCACATATTGGAAATCTTTCATCTAATCTTTCATTAACTATCTTTAAAACCAATTCCTCAATCGCACTCTTAGTACCTCTAGGCTTTGAAAACAAAGATACTTTACCCTCCAAGTCTAAAGTAACCAACGGTTTAAACTTCAACAAGTTACCAACCTTATGAGCAACCGCATTGACTCTACCACCTTTGGCTAAATAATCTAGGTTATCAGCACCAGCCATAACTCTAACCCTAGTCTTAAGTTCCTCTAATGTAGTAACGATTTCGTTATAACTAATCCCTTCATCCCTCATCCTACAAGCTTCATTAACCAAATATCTTTCACCACATGAACAACTTAAAGAATCTATAAAATAACAATTATCAATCTCAACCATATTCTTGATCATTACCGCATTATCATAAGTACCCGAAATCTTAGAAGACAAGAAA
>CAKUTY010000057.1 GCA_934692455.1 uncultured Erysipelotrichaceae bacterium | reverse complement strand
TACCAAGTCTAACTCCTAGTGGAATAGCTTGTACAATCTTTTCTCTTACGTTTAGTGCAGATAGGATAATGAATACAATACCTTCGATTAAGATGATACAAAGTCCTGCTCTGAAACCTTCTAAATAAGATACACCAGCAATTGTTGCGATGTTGGCAACTACTACAGCGAAGAAAGAGTTAAGTCCCATACCTGCTGACATTGCGAATGGCTTGTTTGCGATAAATGCCATTAAGATAGTACCGAAGGCACTAGCGATACATGTCGCTAAGAAAACAGCGTTCCATAATTCTTGGCCACCATTGGCAGTAAATCCTGTTAATAGATTAGGGTTTAGGGCAATGATATATGCCATTGTCATGAATGTTGTTAATCCGGCGATGACTTCAGTTTTTACGTCAGTACCGTTTTCCTTCAACTTGAAAATTTTCTCTAACATAAGTCCCCCTTAAAATTTTCTAACTACATTCGTAAAAAATTAAAAAATTGCTTATAACTAAGCAACCGATAAAAGAGATCGTAGTCCCATGATTAAGGTCACGGAGTAGAAACGCTTTCACCAATTTGAAAGTATATACGATATGTAGAACATAAGTATTATACACATCTTTGAATAAAAGTGAAATATTAACCAAATCAATTAGTTTAAGATATTAAATCTTTTGTGATAAAATTTGTGTAAAGGGTTACACCCCTAGTAATTTTATGAAAGGATAAATGAAAATGAAAAAGTTACTATCTGTATTATTAGCTTTCTTCATGGTGTTCGCTCTAGTTGGTTGTTCAAATAATGAAGACGACAACAACGGCAATACTACTGGTACAGAAGATGGCTACAAAGTTGCTGTTGTTACAGACGTTGGTCAATTAAACGATGGTGGTTTTAACCAAGGTACTTATGAAGGTGCTGTTGCTTTCGCTGAAAAGAATGGTTTATCTTACAAGTACTATCAACCAGCTAATGGTTCTGATGCAACTGATGATGATAGAATCGCTGCTATGAGACAAGCTGTTGAAGGTGGTGCTGAAATCGTTGTTACTCCAGGTTTCTTACAAGCTGCTGCTCTTGAAACTGTTGCTAAGGAAAATCCTGAAGTTAAGTTCGTATTCGTTGATGGTTGGGCTTTAGGTTTAGATAATGTTACAGCTATTTCTTACCATGAAGAAGAATCTGGTTTCTTCGCTGGTTATGCTGCTGTAATGGATGGTTATACTAAGCTTGGTGGTACTTTCGGTGGTGCTGGTACAAATGCTGCTTGTAACAGATTCGCTTATGGTTATGTTCAAGGTATGCAAGCTGCTGCTGCTGAACTAGATACAACTGTTGAAGCTACAATCTCATTCTTATATGGTGGTTCATTCTCTGCTTCTACAGAATTACAAACTCAAATTTCTGGTTGGTACACAAATGGTACTCAAGTAGTATTCGCTTGTGGTGGCTCTATGCTTCAATCTGTAAAGGCTGCTGCTGCTGAAACTGAAAACGGTAAGATTATCGGTGTTGATACTGACCAATCTGCTGAGTCTGATAGAGTTATCACTTCTGCTTTCAAGAACTTATCTGGTTCTGTTGATTTAACTTTAACTAAGTGGTTAGAAGGTAAGTGGGATGCTGAATTAGCTGATCAATTATCTAACTTAGGTGTTGGTGATGAGGCTACAGGTTTACCTACTGCTGAAGGTTCTTGGAGATTCAATAGCTTTACAGTTGATCAATACCATGAAGTATTTGCTAAGGTAGCTGATGGTTCAATCAAGATTGATTCTGATTGTGCTGATTTAAGTACTGCTGCTGCTTGGGATGGTCTAAAGGCTAACTGTCCAAATGTTACTTTAACTCTTGAATATTAATTTAGGGTTTTGATTGTATAGAAGGCACCCTTTTAGGGTGTCTTCTTTTATTAGATATAAAAAGGAGATAATTTTATGGAAGATAACTGCGTAATTGAAATGTGTCATATCACAAAAGTCTTCCCAGGTATAATTGCCAATGATGATATAACTCTTGGTCTTAGAAAAGGTGAGATTCACGCTTTACTTGGTGAAAATGGTGCTGGTAAGTCAACTTTAATGTCCGTGTTGTTTGGCTTATATCAGCCTGAAGAGGGTGAGATTTTATATAATGGCAAGCCTGTAAAAATTACCGACCCCAATGTTGCAACATCTTTAGGTATTGGTATGGTACATCAACATTTTAAGCTTGTTGAATGTTTTACTGTACTTGACAATATTATTTTAGGAGATGAGGATTCTTCTTTAGGTTTTGTTCAAAAGAAGAAGGCAAGAGAAAAGGTTTTGAAGTTGTCAGAGACTTATGGCTTACATGTAGATGTTGATGCTAAGGTGTCTGATATCACGGTTGGTATGCAACAAAGAACTGAGATTCTTAAGATGCTATATCGTGATAATGATATTTTGATTTTTGATGAGCCTACTGCTGTATTAACACCACAGGAAATTGATGAATTAATGCAGATTATGCTTAATCTTAAAAAGGAAGGAAAGTCAATTCTTTTTATATCTCATAAATTAAATGAAATTATGGCTGTTTCTGATCGCTGTACCGTTCTTAGAAAAGGTAAGTGTATTGGTACTGTTGATATTAAGGATACTACTAAGGAAGAATTGTCTAGTATGATGGTTGGCCGTCATGTTAATTTTGCGGTTGATAAAAAAGAGGCAAAGCCTGGGAAGACGGTATTAGAGGTTGATGATTTGGTTGTTAAGTCTCATACTCATAAAAAGAATGCCGTTAATGGTGCTTCTATTTATGTAAGAGAGGGTGAAATAGTTTGTATTGCTGGTATTGATGGCAATGGTCAAACTGAACTCATCCATGCGATTACTGGTTTAGATAAGATTGAATCAGGTAAGATTGTTTTTGAGGGTGAGGATATCACTCATAAGACAATTCGTTATAAGAATACTCATGGTATTTCTCATATTCCAGAAGATAGACATAAACATGGTTTGGTTCTTGATTATAATCTTGAACAAAATATGGTTCTTCAAAGATATTTTGAACCTGAATTTGAAAAGAATGGTTTCATTAGATTTGATAAGGTAAGAGAATATGCTGATAAGCTTATTGAGGAATATGATGTAAGAAGTGGCCAAGGGCCAATTACGATTACTCGTTCAATGTCTGGTGGTAACCAACAAAAGGCAATTTGCGCTAGAGAGATGGATCGTAATCATAAATTGTTGATTGCGGTACAGCCTACAAGAGGCTTGGATGTTGGTGCTATTGAAGATATCCATTCAAAGATTGTTAAGAATCGTGATAATGGCGATGCGGTGCTTCTAGTTTCTCTTGAATTAGATGAGGTTATGAACTTGTCTGATAGAATTTATGTAATGTATGAGGGTGAGATTGTTGGTGAATTTGATCCTAAGAAGATTACTGTTCAAGAGCTAGGTTTGTATATGTCTGGTGCTAAAAAGGATAATGTAGCTAAGGAGGGTAAATAATGACGACAAAAAAGGAATCTAAATTTGTTTCTCTTATTAAAAGCGATGGATTTAAGTCATTATTATCTTCTATCGTTTCAATTTTAATTGGTTTATTGGTTGGTTTTATTGCCATGGTTGTTATTACTATGGTGAGTCCAAATAACTCAATCAGTGATGCCTTTGGTGGTTTGAAGATTATGTTCTCAGGACCATTCTCTTCTAGTGTTACTAAGTATGTATTATCTAATACTGGTAATATGGTTTTCTATGCGGTACCTTTGATTTTTACAGGTTTGTCTGTATCTATTGCTTATAAGACAGGTTTATTTAATATCGGCGCTCCTGGCCAATATATCATGGGTACTATTGGTGCTTTGCTTGTAGCTTTATATGTTCCAACTGCTACAAGGGCTGCAGGAATTGGTGTATGGTTCTTAGCGGTGCTTGTTGGTGCACTTCTTGGTGCTTTATGGGGTATGATACCAGGCTTGCTTAAGGCTTTCTTTAATATAAATGAAGTTATCATTTGTATTATGACAAACTGGATTGCGGCTAATATTTCTTCTTGGATATTTAAGTATACTGTAGCTATTCAATCTACTGAGAACACAAAGGGTGGTTTCTTGGCTAAGGTCTTGGATAACTATACGCCTAAGATGGGGCTAGATAAGATTTTCCCTGGTTCTTTGATTGATGGTGGCATTATCATTGCGATTATCATTGCGATTGTGATTTATATCATTATGAATAAGACAACATTTGGTTATGAATTAAAGGCTTGTGGTGCTAATAAGGATGCATCAAGATATGCAGGTTTAAATGAAAAGCGTAATATCGTTGTTTCTATCATGATTGCTGGTGCTTTGGCTGGTATGGGTGCTGCACTATATTACTTAAATCCTGGTATTGAATATAAATATGTTTCTCAATATTCTAGTTTGCCTGCCTATGGCTTTAATGGTATTGCGAGTGCTTTCTTAGCTAACTGTAATCCAATTGGTGTTGTCTTCTCTTCATTGTTGATTAGATATCTAAATGTTGGTGGTGACTATTTGGTTAAGGTTGGCTTTAATAGATATGTAGCTGATGTTGTTGTTGCGGTTATTATTTATATGGCTGGTTTTACAAGAATTATCAAGGAAGCTATTACTAATCTTTCTAAGCGTAAAGATAAGCGTATGCTTGATCAAAAGGAGGGCAAATAAGTATGACTAATCTTATTCTTATTCTTCAAAAGACGATGATTTATGCAACTCCTTTATTAATAGTTGCGTTGGCTGGTTGTTTCTCTGAAAGATCAGGTATTATTAACTTGGCTTTAGAGGGTGAAATGATTTTTGGTGCTTTCATTGGTGCTTTGTGTGTCAATGCATGGCAGGTTGCAGGTACTTTTGTTGATAATCAACAATTGATGTTTGTCTTAGCTTTACTTATTTCAGGTGTAGCAGCTGCCTTGTTCTCATTACTATTATCTTTTGCGGCTATTAAGCTAAAGGTTGACCAAACTATTGCAGGTACTGCCTTAAATATGTTGGCTCCTGCCATCTTCTTAACTGTTTGTCTTGTTTTCTTTAATCAAGAGAAGTTGGTTATGAATCCAATGCCTAATTATGTAATTTTACATAAAGGCGATATGAATCCTTTATATGAAATCTTCTGTAATAAGGCTTATATTTCAACTTATATTATCTTTGGATTATTTGTTGTCTTGTCAATCTGGTTATATAAGTCAAAGACTGGTACTCATTTAAGAGCTTGTGGTGAACATCCTCAGGCAGCTGACTCTGTTGGTATCAATGTATATAAGATGCGTTTCTTAGGTACTACTATTTCTGGTTTCTTAGCTGGTATTGGTGGTTATGCTTATATCGCAACTGTTTCTGCTGGTACTGCTGAGTCTTCTGTTGGTGGTATGGGTTTCTTGGCTTTGGCTATCATGATTTTTGGTAACTGGAATCCAGTTGGTATCTTCTTTGGATCATTATTATTTGGTTTCTTGAAGTGTATTGGTCCTCTTGCTGGTCAAATCTCTTTCTTGAATTCATTGGGTTTAGATATTTATTTCTATAATATTATTCCGTTTGTGATTGTTATTATTGTCTTGATTATTTCAAGAAATAAATCAGGATGTCCTAAGGCTGAAGGTATTCCTTACGATAAGGGTCAAAGATAAAAATTAACTACAACTTCGGTTGTGGTTTTTTGATATAATTTTTTAGAGTTCCTAGAGGTAGATTAAATGGAAAAGTATGTTGTTGGCATTGGAGCTACCAATGTTGATATTTATTGTAAGTCAAAGATAGAGATTAAAGAACACTTTGATCATCCAAGTGACATTTCTTATACACCAGGTGGTGTTACTCGTAATATCTTGGAGAATATTCATAAGCTAGGTTTAGATACAAAGCTTTTAACTTGTGTTGGTGATGATATCTATGGTAATTATCTAATCGAAAGAATTAATGAATCAGGTATTGATGCTAGTAATATTGATGTGATTAATGGTGGCCATACTGGTTTGTTTGTGCAGGTTCAGGATAATAATAATGATATGCATCTTGCGATGTGTGATATGAATATTTTGAAGCATATTGATGTGGATTATATTAAGAAGAATGTAACTGTATTTAAAAATGCTAGTGCAATTATTTTGGATCCTTCTTTAGATAATGAGGTCTTGAATTATTTGTTTGATACTTATGGTGATATTCCTATTTTTGTGGATCCAATTTCTGATGTCTATGCCAAGAAGATTAGACCATATCTTAATCGTATCTATTGTATAAAGCCTAATAGGAGTGAATTATCTGTTTTGGCTGATATGAAGATTGATAATCATATTGATTTATTGTTGGCATATGAAAAGGTATTAGACAGTGGTGTTAAGAAGGTTTATGTGTCTTTGGGTGGTGATGGTTGTATGTATAACGATGACGATAATCATACCTATACAAGAGCTTTTAAACCGATAGATAAGATGGTTAATGCCTCTGGTGCTGGTGATAGTTTTTTTGCGGCTATCATTTATAGTTTTGTCACAGGACAAAATTTGGATGATACAATTGATTATGCGCTAGGTGCTGGTATTGCGGCGATTACTTGTGAGGAGACAATTAATCCTGATTTATCAGTTGAATTATTAAAAAAGATTATTAAGGAGAGAAAATAAGATGGAAAATTTGAAGAATTATTTGAGTGTTACACCAGAAATTCAAGAAGCTATTGATGCTGGTAAGCCTGTTGTTGCCCTTGAGAGTACGATTTTATCTCATGGTATGCCTTATCCTGAGAATTTAGAATTCGCTCATAAGGTAGAAGAGATTGTTCGTGGCAAGTGTGCTATTCCTGCTACTACTGCTATTATTGGTGGTAAGTTAAAGGTTGGTTTAAATGCTGAAGAATTAGAAATTATGTGCAAGGCTAAGGATGTTGGTAAGGTTTCTAGAAGAGATGTTGCGGTATACTTAGCAACTAATCAAACAGGTGCTACAACAGTAGCTACTACTATGTTGATTGCTTCTTTAGCAGGTATTAAGGTATTTGCGACAGGCGGTATTGGTGGTGTTCACCGTGGAGCTGAGACTACTATGGATATTTCTGCTGACTTACAAGAATTAGCTAATACTCCTGTATTTGTAGTATGTGCTGGTTGTAAGTCAATTCTTGATATTGGTTTGACTTTGGAATATCTAGAAACATTTGGTGTTCCAGTATTGGGCTATCAAACAGAAGATTTCCCTGCATTCTATTGCCGTAAATCAGGCTTTGGGGTTGATTATAAATTAAATGATGCTGCTGAGGCTGCTAGAATTATCAAGACTAAGTTTGATTTAGGATTAAAGGGTGGCGGTTTAATCGCTAATCCAATTCCTGAAGAATATGGTATGGATTCTGTCGAGATGGAAAAGATTATTAATAAGGCTTTAGATAGCGCTAAAAGAGATAATATCCATGGTAAGGCTACAACACCATACTTGTTAGCTCATATCAAGGATTATACTGATGGTGCTTCTTTGGCTAGTAATCTTCAATTAGCTTATAATAATGCAAGTGTTGCCAGTGATATTGCGGTAGAGCTTGCAAAATTAGGATAAAACTTAAACCAGACTTGTCTGGTTTTTGTTTGCTTTATATAATGTGATGGATGAAAAAGATCCTTTGGTATGTCGATGATTTTCTAACGAATATGAATAAGCATCATATTGGCATGTATTCTGCTGCTACTGCTTATTTCATTTTTATATGTGTCATTCCTTTTTTGACTATATTGTTGTATCTTATTCCCTATACTCCAATTGAGGAAGTTGACGTTATTTCAATGATCAGTAATGTATTACCATCATATGCCTATGATTTTACTATCAATATTATTGATGAAGTCTATTCAAAGACAACAGCTGTTTTGCCTTTATCACTTTTGATTATGTTCTGGACTGCTTCAAAGGCAATGGTTTCCATTAGAAATGGTTTAAATGATATCAATGATTATTTTGAAAAAAAGAACTACTTTTTAGTTAGATTAATTGGTACCTTAGACACCGCAGTAGCTATTGTAGTAATCATCTTTATTTCTTTATTATCTTTGTTTGGTGAAACACTACATGATTATTTAAGTGATTTTAATATTAAATTCATTAATGTTTTAGCGGTTTTGGTTAATTATAAGATGTTAATTACACTTATTGGTTTTTTCATCGCATTTATGATTCTTTATGCCTATTTGCCCGCTAGAAAGAATAAGATAAGAGAAGTTATCCCTGGTGCTATTTTTTCAACTATTGTATGTCAATTAT
>CAKUTY010000056.1 GCA_934692455.1 uncultured Erysipelotrichaceae bacterium | reverse complement strand
CTTCAAATTTGTTTTTGAAGGTGGTTTCGTTGAATACTTCGCCATATGTTTGAAAATCGATACCTGTTGTTTTGCTAAATATTGACATACTTATATTTTATAATAATTTGTCTTTATTAGCTTTAAAATGTTGTTGAAAAGCTAAATATGATAAGAAAAAGTAGTGAAAAGGATAAAAAATGGTAGAAATTTAGTTAAAAATACCAAATTATGTTAAATTATGTTAAAAAAGTAAACATGATAACTAAAAAAGAAAAATCAATGTAAACGATTTCAAATATAATGGAATGCGTAGGGACATTATTAGGTTTCCTCGGGAAGAAAGAAGGTAATATTTATGCCAAACATCGTATTGACAAGAATTGACAACCGTCTAATTCATGGACAGGTTGCAACTCAATGGACAAGTTCAGTAGGTGCAAACTTACTACTAGTTGCTAACGATGCTGTTGCAAATGATGCAATGCGTCAAAGCTTAATGAAGATGGCTTGTCCTGCTCAAGCACAACCAAGATTTTTCACTATTGAAAAAACTTGTGCCATCATTAACAAAGCTGCAGATTCTCAACATATCGCTATTATTTGCGAAACTCCAGAAGATGTATTAGCTTTAGTTGAAGGTGGAGTTCCTATTAAGTCTGTAAACATCGGTAACATGCATATGTCAGAAGGCAAGCGTCAAGTTGCTACTTCTGTTGCAGTTGATGATACTGACGTTGCAGCATTCAAACGTCTACAAGAATTAGGAGTAGAACTATTTATTCAAAGAACTCCTTCAATTGCTAAGGAAGACGTTAACAAACTATTCAAATAATTTTGAAAGGAAACAAACATGAACGTAATTCAAATCGTATTATTGGCTGTTGCAACATTCATTTTTGCAATTGACCAATTCTCACTTACTGAAGTACTATATCGTCCAATGGTTGCTTGTCCTATCATCGGCCTTATCTTAGGTGATGTTAAGACTGGTTTAGCTGTTGGTGGTACTTATGAACTTATGATGATCGGTAACATGCCAGTTGGTGGTGCTCAGCCTCCTAACTCAGTAGTTGGTGCCGTTGTATCTATGATTTTCGCTACTAAGGCTGGTATGGATGTAAATACTGCTTTAGGTACTGCTATCATCTTCTCATTATTCGGTCAATACATCGTAACTCTTGTATTTACTGCAATGTCAGGTGTTATGGCTAAGGCTGATAAGGCTGCTGAAGAAGCAAATCCTGCAGGTATTACTCAAGTAAACCTAATCTCTTGCTGCTTACTTGGTGGTTTATTCGCTATTATCGCTATTATCGCATACGTTGGTGGTACTGCTTTAGCTGGTCCATTACAACAATTATCTGAAAACGCTAGCTGGTTAATGGGTGGTTTCTCTGCTGCTGGTGGTATGATGAGATATGTCGGTTTCGCTGTATTATTAAAGATTATGTTAGCAAACGATATGTGGGGTATCTACTTCGCTGGTTTCGCTGCTGCTGCATTATTCGGTAACGTTTCAGCTACTGCTGGTGCAACTTTAATCTTAGTAGCATTCGTTGGTGTTGCTATCGCTCTATATGACTACAACACAAATGTTAAATTAGGACAAGGAGGTTCTTCTGATGGCATCTAATGCAACTCAATATAAGGATTTAAAGCCTGCAGAGGCCTTAGATAAAAAGACTTTAAATAGTATTGCTTGGAGATCTTGTATGTTACAAGCTTCATTCAACTATGAAAGAATGCAAGCTGGTGGTTGGTGCTGGACTATTCTTCCAGGTCTAGAAAAGATTCATACAAACAAAGAAGACTTAGCTGCTTCTATGGGTCATAACCTAGAATTCATCAACACTCACCCATTCCTAGTTACTCTAGTATGTGGTATCGTTCTATCTCTAGAACAAAACAAGACTGATATCAACACAATTCGTGCTGTTAGAGTTGCTTGTGCTGGTCCTTTAGGTGGTATCGGTGATGCTCTATTCTGGTTCACACTAGTACCTATTACTGCTGGTATTACAGCTAACATGGCTATTAGTGGCAGTATTATTGGTCCAATCCTATACTTTGTAATCCTATTTGGTGTTCAAATGGCTTTACGTATCTGGTTAATGAACTGGTCATATAACTTAGGTACATCTGCTGTTACAACTTTAACTGCTCATGCTACTGAATTCACTCATGCAGCTTCTATGCTAGGTGTATTCGTAGTTGGTGCTTTAACTTGTAACTATGGTGCTACTACATTAGGTATGGTTGTTCCAAACGGTGATTCTCCAATTGATATTCAAAACTTATTAAATGGTGTATTACCTCAACTAATTCCATTGTTATTAACTTTAATGTGCTACTCTCTAATCAAGAAAAAAGGTTGGAGTGCAACTAAGTGTATCGGTCTATTATTAGTTATCGGTATCGTTGGTTGTGTATTCGGTATCTGGGGCGGAAGTTATACATCTCTTGTTCCTGTACCATGGCACGCTTAATAAAGTTAAGTGTTTAAGCACTTTCTTTCCGAAAAACTACAGAGTGTGTGATTATTCACACACTCTTTTCAAAAAATGAGGTCTATATGAAATATACTATTATTGCTATTGTTGTTGTAATTGCGATTGCTATTGCAGTT
Source organism: uncultured Erysipelotrichaceae bacterium (assembly GCA_934692455.1). Classification (GTDB taxonomy): domain Bacteria; phylum Bacillota_I; class Bacilli_A; order Erysipelotrichales; family Erysipelotrichaceae; genus Colivicinus. The sequence goes on along the minus strand of CAKUTY010000056.1, from coordinate 5,653 downwards.
GGTATCGCGATTTTTAAGAAAAAAATTTCACATGAAATTGTTACTGCTATCCAAACAAATGATCATAATGAATTTAATGCTATATTAAGTAAGAAAACTACACAATTCCTTTTTCCAGCCGCTTATCTAGATTCTATTAGACTAAATGAGGCTATGATAAGAAATGATGTTAATGAAATAGATAGATTATTAGAGAAGTTCTCTAAGATTAAGCTTTCTGAAGCTGATAAGGAAAAGATTTATACTCAAGCTTATAACTATTATCTTTCTGTTAAGAGCTATAAGAAGTGTGGTATTTGGAAAGATAAGGTTCATGAATTAAAGAACGATCAAATCGTTAATGAAATTGATAAATCTTATGATATTTATGTAGCTAAGGGCTATAAGTACTTAGATGAAATGATTGAAGAGCTTGATTATATTGAGCCTGTAAATAGAGGTGTTAATGAATTCTTAATTTCTTTAATGTATAAGAATAAGAATGATAAGGAAAATGCCTTGAAGTATGAAAAACTGTCTAAGGAACATTTAAAACAATTTGATGAATTAAACAAGAAATAAGTGTCACTGCGGTGATGCTTTTTTATGTATTAAGTATTATTTATGACGGTATTAATTTTTTTGTATAATTAAAGTATATAAATTACAAAAGATGAGGAGATTGCTACATGTATTTAAGAATGATTGGCTATTCAAATATATTAATTTTATTAACTATGTTTTATCTCAAAAAACCACATTATTTGAAATTAATACTTGTTATTTCATACGGCTTATTATATTTTCTTTATTGTATTGATTTAATTAACGATTTAGTTTTTAACTATAAACATCTTATAATTGTTTTGCTTACTATAGCTATATTGTGTTTCTATTGTAAGATTGATAAAATAGACAAAGATAATAGTCCTACTTAATTAGTTATCGAAGTAAAACATGACTGTGAACTTATTGTTATAAGTGTCAGTCATGTTTTATTATGTATTAATTTATAAGAATAAATTGAATAAGCTAATAGTGAAAGTTGTATTCTCACATAAATTCACATGAAAAATTCATTATTAAACGTTTATCTTAGAAGTAAAATTAATTTTAGAAAAGAGGTTATGGTATGAAAAGTGTTATCGTTAATGGTTATCGTAGCTTTGCCAATGCTGAAAAGCCTATGCCTGAAGCTGGTGGCAAGTGGGTTACTATTAAAGTAAAGAATTGTGCTATTTGTGGTTCTGATAATTCATTTTGGACTGGTTTAGCAGGTGGAGATGATTTTACCTTAGGTCATGAGTTCTCAGGTTATATCGAGGATCCAGGAGAATATGATTTTAAGAAGGGTGAAAAGGTATGTGCTGCTGAATTTAATTCTTGTGGCGAATGTGAATTCTGTAAGAATGGACAAGAACAATTATGTGCCCAAATGATGGCTGAAAATCCTGGTGTATCTGCTCCGGGTGCATATGGAGAATATGTAAGAGTTCGTGGTGACTATGTAATTAGAATGCCAGAAGATATGCCTGTAATCTTAGGTTCAATTTGTGAACCAGTTGCTGTTTCTTTACACGGTATTAAATATTTGAACATTAAAAAAGGTGAAGATGTTCTTGTTTCAGGTAATGGTCCAATTGGTATCTATGCAGCTTTATGTGCAAAATTATTAGGTGCTGGTAAGGTAATTATGACTGGAAGAAGCGAATCAAGAGTTGCTTTCTGTAATAAGTTTGATTTTGTAGATAAGTGCTTAAGTGTAAAAGATCCTGATTATAAAAAGAAATTAAAGGAATTAATGCCTGTTGGCGGCTTTAAGCACATTATCGACTGTGTTGGTGTAGATAATTATGATGAATTAATTTCTTTAGGAAGCAGTGGTGTAACAATTGTTGCATTGGGTATGCATGCTAGTGAAGCAAAATTCTCAACTATTCCTTTATTCTTAAAAGAAGGTTCAATTAGAACTGGTTTATATTTTTCTTGGGAAGACTATAAACATGCTTTTGAATTGATTAAGGATAATCAAGATGCCTTCATGTCAACTATTACTTCAGTTATTCCTGCTGATGCTGAAGATGTTCAAAAAGCTTTTGAAAAGTTGTTTACATCTGGTTCAAATGATGAATGTAAGATTGTAATCGAACACAAAGATTAAAATATAAGGTATCGCAATTGCGATACCTTATTTAACTAATATTGATCCACCAATGAATTCTCTGATGATTGAATTATTAACGATTTGATCATCGTCTTCAATAGAATCAATAAATCTTAAGAAAGATAACATTCTTTGAGCTTCCCCGTATTCAGGTTCATCTCTTGTCACTTCCTTGAATAGACTTTCTGCATATTTCTTTAATACCGATAGTTCATAGATACAGTTTGAATTAAAGAAAACATCTGCTTGGTCAGTATTAGGGAAGATGTTCTTTTCTTCGCCTTCTCTTACCTTAGGCCATTCATTTAGTGCTTGTTTAATTGTTCTACCTCTAAATTGATGGTCTCTTACGATTCTTCTAAGCATTCTAGCATCAGTTGTTGAAATCTTATTGTGAGAATCAATACCAACAGGAGTAAGAGGTGAGATATAAATCTTGTATTTATCTTTATCGTCAATTCCTTGTGTAAGAATTGGATTTAGAGTATGGATACCTTCAATGACAATGACTTGATCTTTAGCTAATTTGGTTTTTCTTTTTCCAAATACCTTGGTGTTATTTATAAAGTCATAAGTAGGTAAGTCTACTTCTTTACCTGACAATAAGTCTTTTAGATTAGATAAGAACAAGTTTGTATCTACTGCTTTGATTGATTCTAAATCTAATTCACCATTCTCATCAACTGGTTTTTCATTTAGTTCTACAAAATAATCATCAGTTCCTAAGTATAGTGTTTTTAGTCCTAATACTCTTAATTGAATAATTAATCTATTGGCAAAAGTTGTCTTACCGCTACTGCTAGGGCCACATATTAAGACTACATGGGCTTTTCTCTTGTTTATTTCATCAGCTATTTGAGCAATTCTTTTTTCATGTAGAGCTTCTTGCATAAGGAAGATATCCTTAGTCTCGTTGTTAATTATTTTCTTATTTAAGTCACTACAATAATTAATACCCATTAGTTTACCCCAATGAGTTGCTTCCTTGAATGCTTCATACAACAATACTTGGTCACTATATTCAGGAATTGATAGTGGATCACTAGGGTGCGGATATCTAAGTAGTACTGCATTCTTATAATATCTAAGTTCAAATAAGCTTAAGAAAGATGTTGATGGTACCATTAGACCGTAGAAAATATCGATTTCATCATCTAATGAGTAGATTTCAACATCACCTATATTAGTAATTGATGATAGTAAATCATATGTATCTTGTAGCTTATGAGTCTTAGCTAATTCCATTGCCTTTTCCTTAGACATATATTCTTTCTTAATAGGAAGATCAAGGGCAACAAGTTGACGCATTCTATTTTCAATATCTGCTACTTGTTTCTCATTTACATCAACTTTAATATCAGTATATAAACCTTTATTTAAAGAATTATTAATAGATACTTTAACATGTTTACCCAAGACATCGTGTACTGCCTTGATATATAAAAGCACTAAGCTATTTTGGTAGATTAGCCAAGTAGCTTGGTTTTTAATGTCTAATAGTTCAACCTTTGAATCGTGATTAAGTTTATGGTTTAATGCACGATACATATTATCAACCTTACATGCATAAACAGGATATGTTAATTTACTTCTATAGTTAGGTAGAAGCTCTAGCATACTTGTATTTTCATTGACACTTACTGTATCAAGGATCTCTTTTCCGTAATAAATTTCAATTTTAATCATCTTCGTACCTCTTTATTATTTTAGCAAATAAGATATAATATTGAATATCCATTGGGGAGTAGCTATGGCTTGTCCATCTATTGTCGTCAAATCGTTGAGGTATTCAGCCGGCAATAGACAACATATAAATAGTTGATGCAAGACCTTTGGTAGATGTTAAGGTCTACTGAAGGCCTTATTTTTTAGGAGGAAATATGAATTTTTATCAGAATAGTTGCGATGAAGTTATCAAAGAACTTAAGACTACTAAAGATGGTTTAAGTGTTCAAGAAGCTAATAAGCGTCTAAGCGAAAATGGTAAGAACAAACTAAAAGAAAAAGAGGGTGATCCACTTTGGAAGAAGTTCTTAGCACAATTAAATGATCCAATGATCATTATCTTGATTGTTGCGGCTGTTATCTCAGCTTTCACTTCGGCTTATGAAGCTAAGATTGAAGGTACATCTTTCTTTCCAACTGATACTTTAATCATCATGATTGTAGTTTTAATCAATGCGATTCTTGGTGTTTTACAAGAATCAAAGGCTGAAAAGGCTATTGATGCCCTACAAAAGATGTCTCAAGCTACATGCAAGGTGTTAAGAGATGGCAAGATTACACATATCAGTACTGAAGATGTAGTTGTTGGTGATGTGATGGTGCTAGAAGCAGGTGATGCAATTCCTGCTGATGGTCGTTTGATTGAAAGTGCTACTTTAACAGTTGAAGAATCTTCTTTGACAGGTGAAAGCAGTCCAGTGAAAAAGATTATTGATACATTGAATTTAACTGAAACTAAGGTTGCCTTAGGTGATAGAAGTAATATGGTTTATACAGGTAGTAGTATTGTCTATGGTCGTGGTAAGGCTATTGTGACTGCTACTGGTATGGATACTGAAATTGGTAAGATTGCTGATGCGATTGCCAATGCGAGTGAAACAAAGACTCCTTTACAAATTAAGTTAGCTGAATTATCTAAGATTCTAACTAAGTTAGTTCTTGGCATCTGTGTCTTTATCTTTGCCTTCTCTTTGTTTATGCATAGAGAAATCTTGGCGAGTGGTGATTCTGTGGCAATTTTCTCTGAAGTAATTAATGTCTTTATGGTTGCGGTATCTTTAGCTGTTGCGGCAATTCCTGAAGGCCTTGCAGCTGTAGTTACTATCGTATTATCGATCGGTGTAACTAAGATGAGTGAAAAGAATGCCATTATTAGAAAATTAACTGCAGTTGAAACATTAGGCTGTGCTCAAATTATCTGTTCTGATAAGACTGGTACTTTAACTCAAAACAAGATGACTGTTGTTGAACATTTTGGTGATGAGAAGTGGCTTGCAGAAGGTATGAGTTTATGTAACGATGCAAGTGTTAATGATGATAATGAAGTAATTGGCGAACCAACCGAGGCTGCTTTAGTAGCTTATGGCTTAAAACTTGGTCTAAACCAAAATGAATTATTAGAGAAGTTACCTAGAGTTAGCGAAGTTCCTTTTGATTCATCTAGAAAGATGATGTCTACTATTCACAAGACAGAAAAAGGTTTTTTACAATTTACTAAGGGTGCTCCTGATGTATTGTTAGATAGATGTGATCGTATTTTAGTTGATGGTAAGGTTGTAAAACTTGATACTAAGTTAAAAGAAGAAGTTAAGAAAGCTAATAAAGAAATGGCTCATAAGGCTTTAAGAGTGTTAGCTTTAGCTTATGTTGAGCATGATGATATGCCAAAGGAAGTTTCTTCTATTGCGATTGAAAAGGATATGATCTTTGTTGGTTTAACTGGTATGATTGACCCAGTTCGTCCTGAAGTTATTCCAGCTATTAAAGAAGCTAAGAAGGCTGGTA
>CAKUTY010000055.1 GCA_934692455.1 uncultured Erysipelotrichaceae bacterium | reverse complement strand
AGGGTCAAAAGACTTTGCGTTATTGTTACTCAGATGAAGAACTTGATTTGGCAAAGCGTGATTTTGGTGATGAAAAGTATGATATTCAAAGATATAAAGGTCTTGGTGAAATGGATCCAAGTCAACTTTGGGAGACTACTCTTGATCCTGAAAGAAGAACACTTAAGAGAGTTACTATTGAGGATGCGATTGATGCTGATAGTGTTTTCTCTATGTTGATGGGTGATGAAGTAGAGCCTAGAAGAAACTTTATTGTTGAGAATGCTCACTTTGTGAAGAACTTAGATATTTAAGGAGGCTTTATGGAAGAATTAGATAATCGTTTTTTTAATCATGGAAACATGAAAGAAGTTAATATCTCTTCAGAAATGAGAGAAGACTTCTTGAGTTATTCAATGTCAGTTATCATCGATAGAGCCTTGCCTGATGTTAAGGATGGTATGAAGCCAGTACATAGAAGAGTTATTTGGGCTATGTATGATGCTGGTTTTACTCCTGATAAACAACATGTTAAGTCAGCTAATATTGTCGGTGAAGTTATGGGTAAGTATCATCCTCATGGTGATACAGCCATTTATGACACAATGGTTCGTATGGCACAACCTTTCTCTTATCGCTATCCTCTAGTTGATGGTCATGGTAACTTTGGTTCATTGGATGGTGATGGGGCTGCGGCTATGCGTTATACCGAAGCTCGTATGTCTAAGATTTCATTAGAGCTTGTTAGTGACATTAAGAAAGAAACAATTGATTGGCGTGATAACTATGACGCTAGACACAAAGAACCAGTTGTTTTACCAAGTAGATTCCCTAACTTATTAGTTAATGGCTCTATGGGTATTGCGGTTGGTATGGCTACTAATATGCCTACTCATAATTTAGGTGAGTCAATTGATGCCATCATTGCGGTAATGGAAAATCCTGATATTTCGGTTGTTGATCTTATGAATATTATTCCAGGACCCGACTTCCCAACTGGTGGTTATATCGTAGGTAGAGGTGGTATTAAGTCTGCTTACGAAACTGGTAAGGGTTCTATTATTGTGAGATCCAAGGTCTTGGTTGAAGATTTACCAGGTAATAAACATAAATTAGTTATTAAGGAAATCCCTTATTTAGTTAATAAACAAGTTATGTATGATAAGATTCACGAGCTTGCTAAGGAAAAGGTGATTGAGGGTATTTCGGATATGAAGGACCTTTCTAATGATAGAAATGGTATTCGTATTGAAATTGAACTTAAGAAGGATGTTCAGGCTGAGGTTGTTTTGAATCAACTTTATAAGTTAACTCCTGTTCAATCTTCATTTGGTGTAAACAACAATGTCTTGGTTAATAATGTACCAATGTTGTTGTCACTAAAAGAAATCATTAATTTATATGTTGATCATCAAATTGATGTCATTAAAAGAAGAACAGCATATGATTTAAGAGAGGATGAAAAGAGAGCTCATATCTTAGAAGGATTAAAGATTGCGCTTGATAATATTGATAGAATTGTTGAAATTATTAAGACTTCTAGAACTGACGAAGAGATTCTTGCTAAGTTTAATGATGAATTTGGTATCGATGATAAGCAAGGTGAAGCTATTCTTTCAATGCAGTTAAGAAGATTGTCTGGTTTATCTTATGAGAAGATTTGTGCTGAGTTGGATGAATTATATAAGGAAATCATTGATTTAAAGGATATCTTAGCTAATCATTCTAGAGTTCTTGAGATTATTAAGAATGAATTAACTGCTATCAAGGATAAATATAATGATCCTCGTCGTACTGAGATTATTGATGGTGAGATTGATGTTGATGATGAAGATTTAATTTCAGTTGAAGATGTAATTATTTCATTATCAAGTAATGGTTATATTAAGCGTCTTCCTGTTAATACTTATAAGACTCAAAATAGAGGGGGTCGTGGTATTAAGGGCATGACGTTAAATGAAGATGATATTATTGATCAAAATATTACTATGTCTACTCATGATCACTTATTATTATTTACTAATAAGGGTAAGGTGTATCGTGTTAAGGGTTATAAGATTCCTGAATCAAGTAGAAATGGTAAGGGTATTCCAGTAATTAATATCATCAATATTGAAAAAGATGAGAAGGTTACAGCCTTAGTTCCTATTAATAGAGAATGGGAGATTAAGGGTTACTTGTTCTTTGTAACTAAGAATGGTTTATGTAAGAGGGTAGAGGCTAAGGAGTTTGAATCTATTAGACAATCTGGTAAGATTGCGATTACGATGAAAGAGGATGATGAATTAGTTACTGTTAAGCCTACTCTTGGTGATGAAGAAATTATTATTGCGGCTTCTAATGGTAAGGCAGTACGTTTTGATGAAAGAGGCGTTCGTGCTATGGGTAGAAATGCTAGTGGTGTTAGAGGTATGAATGTTGATGGTTCTACTGTAATTGGTGCATGCACTTCTAAAGAAGGTGCTCAAATCTTAGTAGTTTCTAAGTATGGTTATGGTAAGAAGACTCCAGTTGAAGAGTATCGTATCACAAGTAGGGGTGCTAAGGGTGTTAAGACTATTAATATTAATGAATCTAATGGTGAGCTGGTAGCACTTAAAGCTGTTAATGGTGATGAGGATGCTTTGATTATGAGAAATGATGGTGTCATCATTAGAATCTCGTTGTCTAATGTTTCTACATTAGGTAGAGTTACTAAGGGTGTTCGTTTGATTAAGCCTGAAGAAAATACTTATGTTAAGACGGTTACTTTGATGGATCATCAAGATGAAGAGAGTGAGGAAGAGGGTGAATAATCCTCTTCTTTTATGTATAATGGATAAGATTGCGTTAAGCAAATGGAGGGGTAAAATGAAAGATACAAAAAGAATTACTACGATTTCAATGTTTGTAGGTCTAGTTGTAGTTTTACAAATTATTGCGACTTTTATTAATTTTGGTGGTTTTCCAATCACTTTAACATTAGTACCAATCATTGTTGGTGGTGCTATCTATGGTCCTAAAGTTGGTGCAATTTTGGGTACAGCTTTCGGTGTTGTTGTTGCGTTAATGGTTATTACTGGTGCTGACCCAAGTGGTGCTGCTATGTTGGCTGCTAAGCCATTAACTACTGTTACTGCATGTATTTTAAAGGGTACTTTAGCTGGTTACTTTTCTGCTTTAGTATATGAAAAGATGTCTAGCAAGAATAGTTTAGCTGCAATTCTTTTAGCAAGTGCTGTTGCACCTATTGTCAATACTGGTACACTAGCATTCACTATCATCGCATTCTTCGATGGTGCCTTTATTACATTGATCGCATTGTTTGTAACTGTAAACTTTATGATTGAGTTACTAATTGATGTCTTATTAGCACCAGGACTATTAAGAATCATTGATAGACAAAAATAATTTGTGTTATTATTAGATTAGCGTTAATTAAGGAATATAGTAGAAATACTTATTTATAAGAGAAGTACTGCTGGTGAAAGGTACTAATAAGCTTCTATGAATCTACCTTAAAGCTGATCTAACCAATCACGTTGCTCGCGTTAAGAGTTTAAGTTAAAAAGTAAGGTGGTACCGTGCATCCGCACCCTTGTGCTACCTTTTTTATTTTTTAGGAGGCATTATGATTGATATTAAACTTATCCGTGAAAATCCAGAACTAGTAAAAGAAAATATTAAGAAAAAGTTCCAGGATCAAAAATTAGAACTAGTTGATGAAGTTAAGAAACTAGATGAAGACTATCGTGCTTTAAGAGTAAGAGCTGATGAATTAAGAGGAAGAAGAAATACTATCTCTAAGGAAATTGGTCAACTTATGAAGCAAGGTTTAAAAGAAAAGGCTGAGGAAGTTAAGGCCGAGGTAGCTAAAATTGCCAAGGAAATTGAAGAATCTGAAGTTAAGGAAATCGAATTAGAAGCAGCTATCAAAAAGATTATGATGGTTATTCCTAATATCGTAGATCCTTCAGTTCCAGTAGGCAAGGATGATTCTGAGAATGTTGAAATTGAACAATTCGGCACAAAGAGAGAATTTGATTTTGAAATCCCATATCATGTGGATATTATGGAAAAACTAGATGGTATCGATTTGGATGCAGCTAGAAAAACAAGTGGTAATGGTTTCTATTACTTAAAGGGTGATATCGCAAGATTACATTCTTCAATTTTATCTTATGCTAGAGACTTCATGATTAATAGAGGTTATACATATTACATTCCACCTTTCATGATTAGAAGTGATGTGGTTACTGGCGTTATGTCTTTCTCTGAAATGGAAAACATGATGTATAAGATTGAAAATGAAGACTTATATTTAATTGGTACAAGTGAACACTCAATGATTGGTAAGTTCATTGATACCATTATTGATGAAGATGAACTTCCTCAAAAGCTTACTTCTTATTCTCCATGTTTCAGAAAAGAAGTAGGTGCTCATGGTATTGAAGAAAGAGGCGTTTACCGTATTCACCAATTCGAGAAACAAGAAATGATCGTTGTATGTAAGCCAGAAGATTCTATGAACTACTACAATGAAATGTGGAAGAATTCAGTAGATTTCTTCTTGAGTATGGATATCCCAGTAAGAACCCTTGAATGTTGTACTGGTGACTTAGCTGACTTAAAGGTTAAGTCTTGTGATGTTGAAGCTTGGTCTCCACGTCAAAAGAAATACTTTGAAGTTGGTTCTTGTTCAAATCTAGGTGATGCTCAAGCACGTAGATTGAAGATTAGAATCAAGGGTGAGAAGGGCAACTACTTTGCTCATACATTGAATAATACGGTTGTTGCTCCTCCTAGAATGTTAATCGCATTCTTAGAGAATAACTTAAATGCTGATGGTTCTATTAACATCCCTAAGGCTTTACAACCTTATATGGGTGGTATGGAAAAGATTAGTCCTAAGAAATAATTAATGAGAATGTTCCACGTGGAACATTCTTTTTTCTTCTAATATTAAGTTAGATAATATTTACTATATAATTTAGATGTTCCACGTGGAACATAGGAGAAACTAATGAAAACAGTAATATTTGATTTTAATGGCACTCTATATTTTGACCAAGATTTAAATATTGAAGCTTGGAAAGTAATATATGAAGAAATTATAGGTCATAGCAATGATTTTATTGAACAAATTGAACAAATACTAGCAACTAAAGATGATACTAATATAAATAGATTCTTTAATAGGGTAGGTAAGCAAGTTGATCAGGCTACATTAGATAAGTATGCACATAAAAAAGAAGAGTTATATCAAACTCTAGCTAAACAAAAGAATAGAAATGAATTAGCACCTGGTGCAAAGGAACTATTAGATTATCTTAAAGACAATGACTACAACATTTATATGGCTACTGCATCAATTAAATATAACGTAGACTTCTATTTAGACTATTGTGGAATGTCTAAGTGGATTCCATTAGATCATGTTGCCTATGATGATGGTATAAATACTAATAAAAAGGATATTTATTTGGATGCAATAAGAAAATCTAAGTCAAATCCGAAAGATATCATCGCTTTTGATGATTCGTATGGAAGTTGTCAAAGCGCTATTGATGCAGCTATCGAAAATCTTATAAGAATCAATCATTATAACTATAAACATCTAGATAGTCCTTGTATTAAACAAGAGATTTATGATTTCACTGATTTTGACTATCAAATTCTTAAAAAATAATATATAATCTTATTTGCGCAACAGTTATGCACTAACTTGGTCAGGACAGGAATGTAGCAGCCATACGTACCTCTATCTGTGTGCGCTTTTTATTTATTAGAATTATGTACGATCAAAAATTTATGGATTTAGCGATTAAAGAAGCAATCAAAGCCGCATCGGAAGATGAGGTTCCTGTTGGTTGTGTAATTGTAAAAGATGATAAGGTACTTGCAAAGGCTCATAACAAAAAAGTAGCAAAAAAGGATGTAACGGCTCATAGCGAGGTTGAATGTATTAAGAAAGCATCTAAAAAACTAGATAATTGGCATTTAGATGATTGTGAGATGTATGTAACACTTGAACCTTGTCTAATGTGTGGTGGTGCAATTGTTAATTCTAGAATCAAAAAAATATATTATGCTGCTAAAGATCCAAAGGGTGGTAGTTTAGGTAGTAATATCGATATAAAACAAATTAGAAACATAAATCATTATCCAGATAGTGAGTTTGTAGAAGATAAAGAATATATAGCCTTATTAAAGGGCTTCTTTAAGAAAAAGAGATAGAATCCTAGGTGTAGAATCTAGGATTTTTAAATGAAAATTTTTATGAAACAAATAGAAGAAAAAGATAGTCAATATCTTCCTAAAAGCCTTTAAATAAGGCTATTTTGGTATAATAATACCAATATGGTAGATATGATTGTGAAATAATAATATCTAAAATAGTATTAAACTATTAATATAAAAAAAGAAAGGAAACAGTAACCATATGGCAATACCAACAAGTATCAAAACACTACTATCAGGAGATGTAGTTGAATGGGCAAGAATTGAATTTAAGGAAACTTGGGATGCAGCAGCATCTTTGAAATCTATATGTGCTTTTGCGAACGATCTTGATAACTGGGGTGGTGGATATATTGTGATTGGTGTAAAAGAGAGCAATGGCAAACCTGTTTTCCCACTTAAAGGAATCCCAACGGATAAGTTTGATTCTTATCAAAAAAATATATTTGCGAAATGTAAACTAATTAGACCTGCTTACACACCAATTATTGGTGTTGAAACATATCAAGACAAACATTTTATTATTATTTGGTGTCCTGGTGGAGATAATAGACCATATTCATCACCAAAAACTATGGAAAAAGATAATAAAGAAAGAATACATTACATTCGTAAAGCCTCAAACACTGTTATTCCATCAGAAGATGAAGAAAAAGATTTATTTAGTCTTGCGAATAGGGTTCCGTTTGATGATAGAGTAAATCATCAGGCGGAATTAGCGGATTTAAATATAACGTTAATTCAAAACTATCTTAAAGAAATAGGAAGTTCACTATATGAAAAATCAAAACAAGGAGATTTCCAAGAATTGTGCAGTGATATGAATATAATTAGCACACTTCCAGAATATGTGAAGCCTAAGAATGTTGGATTGATGTTCTTTTGTATGGAACCAGAAAAATATTTTCCATGCACACAAATTGATATTGTACAGTTTCCTGATGGTTTAGGTGGGAATAATATTATTGAAAATACTTTTAAAGGACCGCTTCACCAACAACTTAGAGAAGCCTTACAGTTCATCAAAAATTCAATTGTACAAAAAAAGATTGTTAAAGTTGCAGACAAAGCAGAGGCGGACTGGGTTTTTAATTATCCTTATGCAGCTTTAGAAGAAGCTCTTGCGAATGCTGTCTACCATAAAGGTTATGATGTTAGAGAACCGATTGAAGTAAGAGTTGAAAAGGAAATGATAGAAATTGTAAGTTTTCCAGGTCCAGACCGATCAGTAACTCAAGAAGGCTTAAATCGATATAAAGTATCTAATCGTAGATATAGAAACCGTCGAATTGGTGATATTCTTAAAGAGTTGCATCTGACTGAGGGCAGAAATACGGGTTTTGGCAAAATTTTAAGAGCACTTGAAGAGAATGGATCTCCAAAACCTGAATTCGAAACTGATGATGAACATAGTTATTTCATTTCAAGAATATTTGTTCACGAATCATTTCTAAAAGAAGAAGAATCGGCTCCTAATCAAAAAGGAGCCAAAAAGGAGCCAAAAAGGAGCCAAAGAGGAGCCGAAAATAAGTTAGAAATATTAGAGAAATTAAAAGATAATCCAGAGGCCACACAGGTTAAGCTCATGAAAGAATTTAACCTATCAAGAAAACAAATTCAAAGAATCTTTAATGATTTACAAGAAGAAGGATTGGTTGAAAGACAAGGGCCTAATAATGGTGGAAGATGGATTGTAAAAGGATAATAATTATATAATTAAGGCACAAAGCATATAAATGTGCCTTTTTCTAACTATTTTATATAAAAATACACAATAAATCATAGAATAATCAAAAAACCACGGACTAAACCACGGACTAAAATTGCTGAAAAGAATATTAGTAAGATAATATATTTATAAAATAATTAGAAAAAAGTAATTGAAATACTAATTGTTAAAGAAAGCTTAATGCTGTAATAGTTTAGCTGTTTTTATATAAATGCAATCAAAAAAAATGAGTTTATTTATAAAGAGCCGATTAAGGAGCCAAAAAAAGGAGCTAAAAAGGGAGCTAATAAACCACCTAATAAACCACCGAATAAATAACTAAACTACAAACTAAATCACCGATAAGACCACCGATAAGACCACCGATAAGACCATAAGTAAACATTTAAAAGTTATTTAGAAATTAATAATTT
>CAKUTY010000054.1 GCA_934692455.1 uncultured Erysipelotrichaceae bacterium | reverse complement strand
GAAATAGAAATTGGCATTAAACACGCTACAACAACAAAAGCAATAAATAGTTTTCTCATGTAATTACCACCTTTCTTTTACAAAAATACTATTTACACAAATTATAAAATACATTTAAATTTATTCGGAAAAGACTATCCACATATAAAAAAGCCACTCCATAAAGAAGTGACTCATTTAATTATTGGTATTATTAAATACTTAATTAGATTCCTTCGCCATCAGCTGGTTCATCATTAGTAATAGTTGGCATTTCAAATAATTGAACACCATCCTTACCAACACTTAAAGCTGAAGATACTAGCATATCTAAATCATTGATCATAGTTCTTGCCATAGAAATCTCACATAACATTGGAAGATTTGTACCAGCAATAACCTTAACCTTTTGATTACCAGCAGTAACAATAGCAGCAGTCTTGAAAGGTGAACCACCAGCTAAATCAGAGAAAACGATAATGCCATCACAAGCAGAAAGCTTTTCAACAGCAGCCTTCAAATCATTCTCTAACTTTTCAGTACCCTCACCATCGAAGTCAACAGCAACATAATCTTCTTGAGGACCAGCAATCAAATCAATTGAACTAGTTAAACCAGTAGCGAAATGGCCATGTCCAGTAACGATTAAACCTATCATTTTAAAATTCCTCCTTATTTAGAATATGGATAAATAGTTACACCCTTAACTACTCTATTTACCGTACCACTTGGACATGGTGTATCAGGCTTAACACCAGTCTTGATTGACTTGTAAACAGCAATAATTTGAGCTACGTTTACATATTCAAGACCCAAGAATACATTATTATATTCAGCAGCATTATCGAAAGAAATAAAGTAATCAGCTAATTTTCTAGCCTCAGCATCATCATGACTTGAAACAACTAAAATCTTATTGCCATTTCTTTCAGGAGCCATTTCCTTAACGATATCTAAGTCATACTTTCTAGTATATGGATCATCAGATAAGTAAATTACTTCTAAAGAACCAGGGCAAACAACTGACTTAGGACCATGTCTGAAGCCCATAGTTGTATCGAAAGTAGTCATAATCTTACCAGCAGTTAATTCACAAAGCTTTAAAGCAGACTCTTGAGAAACACCCTTTAAGCAATTTGAACCAAGATAAACAATTCTTGAGAAATCAAATTCATCAACAATCTTCTTACAAACTTTGAAACCTTCTTCATGGAACTTAGCAGTCTTAGCAACGATATCCTTAACGATAGGTTCAACTTCATCTAACTTATCAAGCATGAAGCATAATACTGTAGCAAGATACATATTAGAATAAGAAGATGTCATTGCGAAAGATTGGTCATGAGTTTCAGGAGTTAAGTTGATAGCGTAGCAGTTATCCTTACCAACTGCAAACTTACTTAAAGCACCCTCATGGTTACAAGTAATGAATAAATGATGGATATTCTCACAAACAACATTTGCAGCCTCAACAGCAGCAACTGATTCTGGAGAGTTACCAGATCTACCAAAAGAAATTAATAAAGTTGGCTTAGTTCTTGAAATATAATCCTCAGGACAAGCTACGATATCAGTAGTACCATAAGACTTAACCTTGAAATTATTTAAAGGACTAAGGAATGGGAATGTTGAATTACCAACGAATTCACTTGTTCCAGCACCAGTTAAAATGATGTCATAATCATCTTGACTAGTAACCTTGTTAATTAAAGCAGCAATTGCATCTTTTTCTGCCTTAACTTGATTAAAAGTCTTTAGCCATGTTTCAGGTTGTTGGTGGATTTCCTTAGAAGTCCAATAACTTCCAACTTCCTTCCATTGTTCTTCATTTCGATCAAAAATCATATAAAATTCCTTCTTTCTTCGAAATCATTTTACCAATTTATTCCCTATTTAATATGCCATAATCAAAAAATACAAATAGAAAAATAAATAAGACAACAAAATGCCCATAATACCAAATAATTTCACTTATAATAGAGTCTAGGAGTAACTTACTATATGAAAAATACAAAACAAAAAGAATTAGAAGGAATAAATATTTACCTAGACAAAAAAGGACAAAAAGTCTACCTAGACCCATTTACTAAAAAAGGCTATGTAATCACACCAGCCAAAGAAAAAACATTCCAAATGTTAAACAACATTCCACTATATGTAGCCCTAGTAGGTGTATTCTGCTACGTACTATTTGAATTCCCATGGTGGGTATCATTAATAGCTATGGTTGGCAGTGCTGCCCTATTAACATATCGTTTCTACAAGTTCTTAGGAAACTGCACAACATATGCTAGCTTCAAGCCAGAAAAGAAACACCAACCAACTTCATACAGTTCACCTGATTCTATTATCTATATGAAAATAGTTCTATTCGCATTATTAGCTATTTTATTAGTAATCTCAGTAACTGCCTTTACAGTTGAAAACAACTCAATCTTCTTTGGCTCAATCGCAATTGCTATCGTATGCTTTGCAATTGCCATCAAATATTTAACAATCATTATTGGAAGAAAAACAAAATGATCAAAGCCATAATATTTGACTTAGACAATACTCTAATTGATAGACAAAGAGCTTTTAAAGAAATGCTAGATCGTAAGTTTCATCAACTATTTGAAGATGAAACACTAATCCAAGAAATGATCAAAGACATCATTGAATGGGACAACAACGGAACTGTTGAAAGAATAGTAGTCTTTAAAAAATGGGCTGAAAAATACAAGGTCACTAAAGTTTCACCTGAACAACTAGATAAAGAATGGTCAGATGAATCTGGAAGTGTTGCCTTCTTATATGACGATGTAAGAGAAACGTTAACGGAGCTTAAAAAGAAATATAAAATTGCCATCCTATCAAATGGCAACAAAACATCACAAAGAAGAAAACTAAGCACAATCGACATCTATGATTTATTAGACTATTCACTTATTTCTGAAGAATTCACACATAGAAAACCAGACAAAGAAATATTTGAATACACTGCTAAACAATTAGGCTTAGAAACAAACGAGTGTGTCTATGTTGGAGATAACTACAAGATTGATGTTCTTGGATCTAAAAACGCAGGAATGTTACCAGTCTTTATCTCAAGAAACAGAGAAGTTCATGAAGATGTACTAACAATAAAAGCAATCAAGGATTTACTTGATTGCTTTTAATTTTACCTATTAATTATAATTGTGCTTCACCCCTACAATAAGTTTGAACTACTGAATAATCATCATTTAATACAACAATATCAGCATCCTTACCTACTTCAAGAGATCCTTTACGATCATCAACACCTAAACATCTTGCAGGATTAATAGTACAAGAATTAATAGCGTAGTTAAATGGAACCATAGCCTTCTCAACAAGAATTCTTAAACCCTTATTGATATTTAAAGTAGAACCAGCTAAACCACCAGTAGAAGTTAAATGAGCTGAACCATCAGGATAGATAACAATCTCATTACCACCAAAGATATGCTTAGAACCAATAGGAGTACCCTTAGCCATAAGTGCATCAGAAATCATGATTGAATAATCAGGACCCTTAGACATGAAATAATTATTTAAAGCTGCATAAGTAGAATGATTACCATCACAAATGATCTCACCATACATTGTTCTAATTCTATAAGTAGCACCAACCAAGCCATTAGCACGATGATTAAATGGAGTCATACCATTATAAACATGGGTCATTGATCTAGCACCATGTGCATAAGCCTCAACAGCTTGTTCATAAGTTGCAGCACTATGGCCAATAGAAACTACAACACCATTTTCTACACAATATCTAGTCAAAGCATAATCATCATCCTGCTCAGTTGCCATAGTAATATATTTAATATGACCTCTTGCAGCCTCTTGATACTTCTTAAATTGTTCAACAGTTGGCTTAACAATATATTGTTCAGGTTGAGCACCCTTATACTTCATATCAAGATATGGACCCTCAAAATGAATACCTAAGATCTCAGCACCCTTATATCCTTCATCTATTACTTCAGCAACATTTCTTACCGCATTAGTTAATACTTCCTCAGATTGAGTAATAGTAGTAGCTAAGAAAGCAGTAACACCCTCATCAACAATATGCTCGCTCCAATTTCTTAATCCTTCAGGATTGGCATCATTTGTATCAAATGTATAAGCTCCATGACAATGGATATCAATAAAACCAGGAACAATCCTTAGTTCTCCATAATCCTTATCAACCTCTTTTGTACCATAAGGATACATTTCCTTGATCTTACCATCTTCGATTTCTAATTGAAAAGGAAAGAATTGATCAGCTACCCATACTTGTTTACTTTGTATAATCATATTTTTACTCCTTCACTATCTCAATTATAGATAAATTATCAACAATAGTTTTGTCAATTTCATCATATATTTTGCATATTTTAGTTTTAACTTTAACTCACATTATTGATTTCTTATAATATCTATGGAGGATAATGACATGCAAAATGCTTTAACTAAAATTGTTACAATTCAAAAATCAGGCAAAGCAGTTGGTATCTACTCTGCTTGTTCTGCAAACTCATTTGTTATTGAAGCTGTATTAAAAAAAGGACTAGAAGACAACAGTTGCGTTCTAATCGAATCAACAGCTAACCAATGTGACCAATTCGGCGGTTATACAGGTATGAAACCAATCGATTTCAAGAACTATGTATATGAAATCGCTGACAAGCTTGGTTTTGACAAAAATAAAATCTTCTTAGGTGGTGACCACTTAGGCCCATTAACATGGACTTCATTAAATGAAAAAGAAGCTATGGCAAACTCAGAAGTATTAATCAATGCTTATGTAAGTGCTGGTTTCACAAAGATTCACGTAGATACTTCAATGAAAGTTGCTGATGATGATCCAAACGTTAGACTATCTGATGAAACAATCGCAAGAAGAGGCGTTCATTTAGTAAAGGTAGCTGAAAATGCTTATAAGAAATTATTAGAAACTAACCCAAATGCTGTTGAACCAGTATATATCGTAGGTAGTGAAGTACCAATTCCTGGTGGTTCTCAAGCTGCAGTTGATGAAGGTGTTCAAGTTACCAAAGTTGAAGACTTCACAGCTACAATGAACACATTCAAAGATACTTTTGAAAAAGAAGGAATCAGTGATGTATGGGATAGAGTACTTGGTATCGTAGTTCAACCAGGTGTTGAAGAAAAAGACTCAGGCTGTACAGAATATGATCGTTCTAAGGCAGTTGAACTTGCTAAGGCAATCAGAACTATTCCAGATTTAGTATTTGAAGGTCATTCAACTGACTACCAAACAAAGATTAAATTAAGAGAAATGGTAGAAGATGGCGTTGCTATTCTAAAAGTTGGCCCAGGTCTAACATTTGCTGCCAGAGAAGGCCTATATGCTCTATCATTCATTGAAGACGAAGCATGCAAGGCTAATGGCAAGACTCCATCTAACTTCAGAGAAGTTCTTGATGAAGAAATGTTAAAGAATGACAAGCACTGGAAGAAACACTATCATGGTACAGATGCTGAAATCGCATTAAAGCGTAAGTATTCTTTCTCAGATAGATCAAGATACTACTACACAACTGATGCAGTTAAAGCAGCTATTGATACATTATTAGATAACTTAAAAGATGGTTGCCCATTAAATCTATTATCTCAATTCATGCCTATCCAATATACTAAGGTTAGAGAAGGTGTTCTAAAGAACGATCCTAAGGAATTAGTATTAGACAGAATCGGCAATACAATTGATGAATACTTATACGCAACTCATCAAAAAGACTTATTCTAAAATAAAACAGGTTGTTCAAATTAAATGAACAACCTTTTCTTTTACTTAATAATCGATTCACCAAGCTTAATATCACAAGGACCAACAAACTCGAAAGTCTTACCGTTTGGATTTGTAATAACAAGCATTGTACTCATATCATATGTTTCCTTAAGTTTCTTCAAATCAACTTCAACAATTGGATCACCAACATTAACCCTATCGCCCTGTTTCTTATCCAAAACCTTAAAACCACCATCAGCATTTACTGTATCCACACCACAGTGAACCAACAATTCCACACCACTATCAGTAGTAATACCAAAGGCATGACCTGTAGGAAACAATACTGTTAAAGTACCACTAGCTGGTGCATGTAAAACAACCTTATCAGTATCATAACTAAATACCAATGTCTTACCCATCATTTCTTGGGCAAACACAGGATCGCTAACAGAAGATGTTTCAACTACCTTACCATCCGCAATCGCAACGATTTCATCTTTTTTCTTAAATAAGCCACCAAATAAACCCATATATTTCTCACTTTCTAAAATAGAAGTACCAAATGGTACTTCTATCATTATAAATTATAATTGAGCTTCACCCCTACAATAAGTTTGAACTACTGAATAATCATCATTTAATACAACAATATCAGCATCCTTACCTACTTCAAGAGATCCTTTACGATCATCAACACCTAAACATCTTGCAGGATTAATAGTACAAGAATTAATAGCGTAGTTAAATGGAACCATAGCCTTCTCAACAAGAATTCTTAAACCCTTATTGATATTTAAAGTAGAACCAGCTAAACCACCAGTAGAAGTTAAATGAGCTGAACCATCAGGATAGATAACAATCTCATTACCACCAAAGATATGCTTAGAACCAATAGGAGTACCCTTAGCCATAAGTGCATCAGAAATCATGATTGAATAATCAGGACCCTTAGACATGAAATAATTATTTAAAGCTGCATAAGTAGAATGATTACCATCACAAATGATCTCACCATACATTGTTCTAATTCTATAAGTAGCACCAACCAAGCCATTAGCACGATGATTAAATGGAGTCATACCATTATAAACATGGGTCATTGATCTAGCACCATGTGCATAAGCCTCAACAGCTTGTTCATAAGTTGCAGCACTATGGCCAATAGAAACTACAACACCATTTTCTACACAATATCTAGTCAAAGCATAATCATCATCCTGCTCAGTTGCCATAGTAATATATTTAATATGACCTCTTGCAGCCTCTTGATACTTCTTAAATTGTTCAACAGTTGGCTTAACAATATATTGTTCAGGTTGAGCACCCTTATACTTCATATCAAGATATGGACCCTCAAAATGAATACCTAAGATCTCAGCACCCTTATATCCTTCATCTATTACTTCAGCAACATTTCTTACCGCATTAGTTAATACTTCCTCAGATTGAGTAATAGTAGTAGCTAAGAAAGCAGTAACACCCTCATCAACAATATGCTCGCTCCAATTTCTTAATCCTTCAGGATTGGCATCATTTGTATCAAATGTATAAGCTCCATGACAATGGATATCAATAAAACCAGGAACAATCCTTAGTTCTCCATAATCCTTATCAACCTCTTTTGTACCATAAGGATACATTTCCTTGATCTTACCATCTTCGATTTCTAATTGAAAAGGAAAGAATTGATCAGCTACCCATACTTGTTTACTTTGTATAATCATATTTTTACTCCTCGCTAATTCAATTATAGTTCTTTTTGTCTAAACAAAGAAGGCATATCACTCTTAAACACATAATCTTTATTCTTATACCTAAAGGCTAATTCATAAGCATGAAGATATAATCTCTTAGCCTTTCTACCGCCATAATTCTTATCGCCAACAATAGGATGATCTATATCCTTAAAAGTAATTCTTATTTGATTCTTTCTGCCCGTCTTAATATTCACATCAACTAAAGCACTATCCTTATTTTGTTTAATAACTTTATAGTCAGTAATACACAAAGAACCCTTTTCACTCACATAACCCATATTGAATTTATTGTAGGCAATATGATTCTCAATATGACCAATAGGTTCATCAAACACACCATCGCACAGTACATAATAGCCTCTTTTATAAACGATATCATTCCACTTTTCTTGTAACTCATCTCTTAACTTTTGTTTCTTACAGAAAACCAAAACTCCACTAGTATCCCTGTCTAGTCGATGTAATATAAAAATCATATTATGCTTATCAATAGATTTAACATATTCCCTAACCAAATGATAAGCTGTTCTTTCCCTCTCTTTATCATTACTAATACTCAATAAACCTGCAGGCTTATTAATACAAATAAAGTCATCATCCTCATAGATAATATCCAAGTCACTCTTTTTAGCACTATCGCCAATAAGCATTACATCACCTACATTAAGTTTATAATCAAACTTACTTGTAGCCACCCCATTAACAACGACCTTATTATTTAAAATCTTCTTTGCGACATTCCTTGAATAATGTAAATCATCAATCAAATACTCAAGTAACGTTCCCTCATGTCTTACTTTTATTTCTTTCATTACATCATTATATAATGATATATAGCTCAAAAAAGAAAGGTGATTTATGACAACATTAGATATTTCCATGGCCAGTGAACAACTAGAT
>CAKUTY010000053.1 GCA_934692455.1 uncultured Erysipelotrichaceae bacterium | reverse complement strand
ATTATCCCTCCTTTTTTTGTAATTCTGTTTGTTCTTTTTCTACCTCTTGTTTTTCATAAACTTTAAAGAATGGTAAATAGATAATATATGATAGTACAAATAAGATTATCCACAAGATAATGCCACGAAAATCACTATTTATCATATAAGTAGCGATAGGTTGCGGAATATAATTCATCATCAATGGAATTGATGGAATAGTAATAAGCCCTAGTTTTAAAACTACATAAGTTATAGTTGGAACAACGAATGATACCAACATAAACGGCAACATCATAATAGGATTTAATACAACTGGCAATCCATACATAACTGGTTCATTGATATTGAATATAGAAGCTGTTATCGCAGCCTTACCAACAGCGCTAATTTTCTTAGATTTAGATCTTAACATCAAAACATTCAAAGTCAAAGTACATCCTAAGCCGCCAATACAACACCATCCCATAAAAATAGTTTCATCTGTAAGAATATAAACAGGATTGCTTCCAGTAGCAACTGCAGCTGCATTTAATGCGATATTACTTAAACAAAGAGTACCAACAATTGGCCAAATTGCCCAAGCAGAAAGGCCCATGCAGTAGCACAATGCCATAATCATATATAGCAATACAAAACCAAAATAGCTATTACCAATCTTAGCAATTGGAGTGAACACAATCTCTAGAACAGAGAATAAATTAATCTTGCTTCCAATTAAAATGCATAGAAGAACTAAAACAAAGATTGGAATAATAGATTCAAACCAAGTAACTACGACCGATGGAAATTTCGTATCCTTTGGAAATAGTCCGTGTTTGAAATAAACAGAAAATATCCAACCAATCAAGATTCCGATAAACAAAGCTACGGTCATTCCGCTTGTACCTAAATATCCGGAATTGATACTAATATTGCCATCAACAAATTGAGGATTTGCTAAGGCAAATAAAGCTGAAACACCCGCAAAACCAGTAATTGTTTTTTGCTTGTTTAAACGTTTGTTTTCCATAATGTTATATGGAATCAAATAAGCCATGAAAATAGAGATTAATCCAAATGTCAATGTATTGATTAAACTCAAATCAGGCATCCAACTAACAAAGTTCCTTAGAGTATTAATTAAGTTTGCTAGTGAACCAACAATAATCATAGGTAATATTGTTGTGAAGCAACTTTGTAATGCTCTCAAATAAATATTACTAGTCAATTTTTGAACATGTGTCGAAAATGGACCAGCTAACCAGTTTTGCAATTTCGCAATTAAGTCTTTCATTATTATTCTCCTTTCTCAACAGCGGTTATTGCTTGTTCAAATACCTTAGCACCATCCAACATCGAATAAGCGGTTGGATCAATCAAAGCATAAGGCTTTTTATGTTCCTCACAAATTTCTTTAATCAATGGTTCTTGAAATTGAATTTGTGGTGCAACCATAACAACATCAAAATCATCAATTACATCCTCAAGTTGAGTGTAACTGTAAGCATCGGTATGAGCGTCATACCCTTTTTCAATACCAGCGGATTCAGTCCTAGAAGCAATCATTCCACTAGATACGCCATTTCCACAAATAAATAAGATTTGCATAAGCTTTTCTCCTTTTTTACACACTCATTCTATAAAGACATGCAAATTTATTCTTTCCTTCAATTTGCACCTAGGTAGGCAAAAGCATGAAAGCCAACTTTAAAATTCAATACTATAATGTTTGTAAAGTATGAAAAGTAACGAGGAAAAAACTTTACAACTTCTTCAAACCAGTGGGACTGTAAATTGTAAACAAATCGCAAAAAAACTTTCTATCTCTGAACGAACAGTCAGATACTGTATCAAAGGCCTAAGAGATAAAGGCTTTCTAATTGATTCAAATGAATCTGGATACACTCTTCGTTCTAAAACAAAAACATATTACAAAAACGAATATGATTTCTCTAATAAAGAAGAAAGAATTAATTACTTAATAGAAAAAATACTCTTTTCTAATAACGGAATTGATATCTATGATCTTGCAGATATGATTTTTATTTCGTATTCAACGATAGAAAAAGATTTATTACAACTTAGAAAAGAACTCAGCATATACGATCTTGTCTTAAAAAGAAACGACGGTATAGTCTCAATTGAAGGCTCTGAAAAAAATAAAAGATTAATTATTTCCAATATTCTTAATAGTAGTAAAGATAACACTATGCAATCTACAATAGACCAACTTTGTTCGATGTCTGAAATAAATTACAGTGAAATAACAAACATTGTAAATAAAAATCTTTTGGCTTGTAAACTATATGCAAGTGATTATTCGTTAAAAAGTATCATTATTCATGTTCTTATTAATATTACGCGCATTAAAATATCTGGTTTTATTTTATCTTTTCCTCTATATGAAATTAAACAAAATAACACACCCGAGCTTTCTTGCACAATTGGCATCTATAAAGAAATCAAAAAAATCACCAACTTGGATATTAATGAATTCGAAATTCAACAACTAGCTTTTGTAATTGCTTCAAAAACAACAAATAATAATCATGAAGAAGGTTTTATAAACGTTAAGGAAAACGACAATATCAAAAAATTTGTTCTACATTTGATAAAAGAAATTAATGATACTTATTTTATTGATTTAAATGATGAAGATTTTATTAGCTTCTTCACATTACATTTAACTAATGCTTTCTTTAGAGCTGAGAACAACGTTTTTTCTAAAAACCCTCTTTCAGACAAAATTTATATACAAAATCCAGTAATCTACGATGTCGCTGTCTTTATTGCTCAACAAATTAAAAAATACTATTCTTATGATTTTAATAAGGATGAAATAACCTTTATTTCATTGCATGTCGGGGCCATTATCGAGAAAAAAACTGAAGAATCTAAAAAGATTAAAGCATTATTGTTAATGGATAAATACTATAATTATCAAAACGATGACTATTTAAAAGCATTAAATACAAAATTAAACAACAGTTGCGAAATTATTGACATTGCTAACGATACAAGTGCTTTTAATAATGACAGTTACGATTTTATTATTAATATGTCATCTTTGAGTATTACAAACATTCCAAATATCAAAGTTTCTTTATTCCCAAATAATAAAGAACTAGAAGCTATTGCCAATTACGCTAACAAGTTGAATATAAAGAAGAAGAATGCCGAATTATTAAAAAAGTTCCGCGACTTCTTTGATGAATCTCTATTCGAAAAAAATCATTATGAAAATTCTCCAGAAGAAATGATTTCGTATTTATGCAACAAATTTCAAAATGAAGGTATAGCAGATGAAAACTATAAAGAATCGGTATTGGAACGTGAAAAGATCACTCCAACTAGTTTTGATAATTATATTGCGATGCCTCATTCAATAAGCTGTTCAACAAGTAAGAACTGTGGCGCCGTTATCATAAACGAAAAACCAATGAAATGGGGTTACTTTGAAGTAAATATAATAATTTTAATAGGCATCAACGATCAAAAGAGAAGCGAATTTAAAACTCTTTATAAAGAATTGCTTAACATTTTTAATTCTCTTGATAGTCTAGAAAGACTTCTTTCAGTTAATAACGCTGAAGATTTTATCAATGAATTATTAAGATATTATTCAAAATAAAAGATCAGTATTATAACTGACCTTCTAATATGGGGAAAATATTATTACATTATAATTGACCATAATGCACTAAGAGGCATTACAATCAATAAAGACGGTATCATATCTACTACGGGAAAATTTTTAACTTTCATAACACGATACCCAGTAGCTAGCGTCAATAAACCACCACAACCCTTAAAATCAGCAATCATGGTATCTGTAGTGTGAGGAAATATTAATCTAGCTAATAAGAATATAATTAAATAGACAACAAACTGCGGAATAGAAATTAGAGAAATAACATTACCATAGTTACATGCAAATATTACCGCAGTAAAGAAATCCATGATTGCCTTAGAAAACAATATAGTATGGTCGCCACTAAATCCCGAATCTAACGATCCAAATATACCAGTGGCACTGGCGCAAAATAATACAAGAACAGTAATTAAACCGCTAATATATTCATCTTGATTGTTTACGTTGGAAAATGATTTAAGAGGTTTTTCAAATACTTCAAGTAACTTTGATACTCTTTCTTCAAATTTCAAACTAACGCCAATTGCTGAACCAATAATCACACTAAGAATTACTACCGGAAGATTAACAAATACAATAATCGATTTAATACCAATCGCAATTGCACACAAGCCAAACATCAAAGTAAGATTTGTCTTCAATTCCTCGTTAATTCTTTTAGATAATAACGAACCAATCAAACCTCCAAATAATACAGCTAAACTATCAACAATTACACCAGTTGGCATATTACAAACTCATCATAACCGCAGTAAGAATAGAATAGTACTTATCCTCTGGTGTATCTGTTCTACTTGTCATAACAGCTGGAACATCAGAACCATTCAAAGTACCTGCCGATTCTAAATGAGCAAAGAAAGTTAAACCTTTAGTAAATATGTTGCCTGAACATAAATCAGGAACAATAAGAATATCTGCATGCCCACAAACAGGAGAATCAATACCCTTATGTTTAGCAGCCTCTTCGCTAATTGCGTTATCTAAAGCTAAAGGACCAGCCGCATAACCAATTTCACCAAATGCACCAGCATTAGCCATATCAGCTAATTCTTTAGCATCAACAGTAGAAACAATCTTAGGATTAACTTTTTCAACAGCTGACAAGAATGCAATATTTGGTTTTTCAATACCCAAAGAATGTGCTAGCTTAATCGCATTAGCAGTAATCTTACCCTTAGCACTTAAATCAGGGCTAATATTAACAGCACAATCAGTTATAATTAAGAAACGATTTTCTTCTTTAAATTGTAATAAAGTAGCTTGAGACAAAAGGCTTCCTTCCTTAAAAAAGCCTAATTCCTTATTCAATATCGCCTTCATGAAATTAGAAGTCTGCATCAAACCCTTCATAGGAATATCTGCCTTACCTTCTTTAATCAAATTACAAGCAAGATTAGCGGATTCTCTTTCATCATCGCATTCAATGATTGTATAATCACTCTTATTCTCATTCATTGCCTCTAACAAAGATTTGATTTTTTTAGTATCACCAATTAAAATCGCATCTACTATTCCTGTTTTTTTAGCATGTACCAAAGCTTCTAAAGCCACATCATCTTGAGCATTAGCTAAAGCTATTGTCTTCTTAATTCCATTAGACAATAGATAATCTTCCATTTCTT
This sequence comes from uncultured Erysipelotrichaceae bacterium, assembly GCA_934692455.1. Taxonomy (GTDB): domain Bacteria; phylum Bacillota_I; class Bacilli_A; order Erysipelotrichales; family Erysipelotrichaceae; genus Colivicinus. The sequence goes on along the minus strand of CAKUTY010000053.1, from coordinate 3,173 downwards.
TAAAATTTCTATACATTAAGCCTTCAACTCCTTTACTTCCACTTCACCAATCAAAGCATAATAAGCATTAGTACCAAGTGAATCCATCTCAAACTCTCCAGGTTCCAAAATAACAGGTGCGATATAAGAAACATAGTCTTTAATGTTATTCATAACATAATCAGAGTATGCGATGCCACCAGTAAAGATAATTGCATCTACATCGCCCTTAAGCACAGTAGCCATAGCACCTATTTCTTTAGCTGTTTGATAACACATGGCATCTAAAGCCTCTTTATATTCCTTATTTCCCTTTTCAATTTCACTCACAATAGTTCTTACATCAGTCTCGCCAATATAAGACATAAGACCACCTAAGCCATTAACTTTTCTTCTCATTTCCTTTCTAGTATATTCACCAGAAAAACACATATCAATTAAAGCACCCACAGGCAAGCCACAGCTTCTATTTGTTGAAAAAGGACCATCACCATCTAAACCATTGGGACCATCAACCATTAAACCATGTTTATGAGCAGCAACCGAAGTACCACCACCCATATGACATACTATTAAATTTAATTCTTCATATTTCTTTCCAATTTCCTTGGCATATTTTCTAGCAGCCGCTTTTTGATTTAAAGCATGAAACCTTGAAACACGAGGAATTTCCTTTAAGCCAGAATAACGGGCTAATGGTTCAAATTCATCAGTACATGGCGAGTCAACAGTTAAAGCAATACAGCCATACTTAGAGAATTCATTCGCAATTTGTAATCCCAAATCAGAAATATGATTACCATACTTTTCACTCGCAGATTGTTCCAACATAACATCATTAATATGATAAACACCACCGACAAGTGGAACTGTATGACCACCTCTAGAAACAAACGCATCCAATTCTTCAGGTCTTACATTAACTTCTTCCATGAACTTATTAATAACATTCATTCTATATTCTTTTTGTTCCCAAATAGTTTTAAATTGCTTAATATCATCAGCATTATGATCAATTGTCTTTTTGTTAACACACTTATCATCCTCAAAATAAGCAAGCTTAGTAGAAGTAGAACCTAAATTAATTACAATTATTTTCTTCATCTTACCCTCCATTTACACGAATTTAGGGGAACATCCTAGTCCCCCTTAAATCATTTATTTCTTTAAAACAGTTTTATCCATTACATACTTAGTTACGTAAGACAACATAACTGTCACAATAATAGTTGGCACATATACTTGCCAGAAACTATACATTGTAGCCTCGCTATTCTTGCCTAACACTCTAAGAACACCAATAGCTACTGGATAATGAAGCATATAGATGTATAAAGAAATAGAACCAAGAGATGACAATAGTTTGCTAGTGTATTTATTATTCAAAACAGCAGTTAAACCATCTTTGTTATAAAGAGTTAAACCAACAACAGCGAATTGTAAGAAACCAACAGTCCATCTTTGAAGCAAGAAATAAGTTGGTTGATAAATAATATACCAGCCTAATAATACTGAACAAATTACATTAGCGATTGTTAACCACATCTTTCCAGATTTACTAATTTCATACTTATTAGCCAATTCAACTAATTGATAAATGATAATACCGCCAAGCATACCAATCATGACAAAGATAAAGCCATTATTGAAACCTAGTGTAGCAGTAGCATCAGTAGCACTACCACCCATGCCGTTTGTTGAAGTTGTTTGTAAGCCAAATGTTGACCAAGCAGTTTGAGCAGCTCTTGTACCTGTATAACACCACCAACCAGCAAAGAAGATAAAACCAAATGGTGCTAAGAAACCAGCTGTGAAATCTTCACTCTTGCAAAGACCCCAATAAAGGAAATAGCCACCAATGATCATCGCAGAGATAAACCATAATACACCATTAGTATTAAAGAAAATTCCATCAGTATTTCTTAAACCTGCAGCATGGAAACCCAAGAACTCCCAAATGCTATTTACAACAGCTACTAGATATTCTTGTAAACCAAACTCAGGATAATAGAACTTAGTAGATACAGCGATACCAATTACATAACCAAGAATCAATACTGGAACCAAACTCTTAACTCTTGACCATGTATATTCCCATGCTCTAGAAGTAGCAGACTTTTCTAGATACTCAGGATTTTTACATGCCTTACGATAATGAGCATACATAAAATAGCCTGCAGTCAAAGTAAAGATTAATAAAGTTTCACTTGAACCAAAGAACCATTTGCTTTCAACAGCCATCCAATAACCAGTTTGGCCTTGTGCACTTCTAGCAATAATAAAGCCGGCATGGAAACCACAAATAGCGATTGCAGCAATAATTCTCCACAACTCGATAGCAACATTTCTTTGTTTTTTAGTTGCAATTGTTTTTTCTGACATTTTAAACGTCCTCCTGATTAACATTATTTTGATTTGTGATTGTATTTACAATTTGAAAATAAGATAATATTAATCGGATAATCCGATTAATATGCAGAAGGATAATTATATGGATAATAAAAAAATGGAATGTTTTATACAATTGTATGAAGAAAAAAATTTCTCTGTCGCAGCAGAAAAAATGTACATGGCACAATCTTCTTTCAGCAGTAACATCAAAAACATTGAAGAAGAATTAGGCGTACTGTTAGTAGATAGAAGTAATAAGCGAGAAGTATTCTTTACTAAAGAAGGTGACTTATTTTATGAATACTGTAAAACAAATCTCAAAGAGTATAATCACTTCGTGAATCAAATCCGTTCATTATCTAGTAAACCGATTAAAAATATCGGATTATTCTATAGTTCTAGACTAGACAATTGGACTAGAAAAATCGCTACATATAACGAAACAACAACAGATTCAAAATTTGGCATTCTATTCTCATACGGCAAAGAAAAAGTAAACCAAATATTAAATGGTGATTGTTTCATTACCATGTCTGTTAAAAACCCAGAATTAGAAAAACTTGGTTACAATTTTCATCATCTTTACAGTGATTACGATAGTTTGGGCCTATCTTATTCTCACCCTTTAGCTTCAAAAGAAAAAATTACCCCGGAAGATTTAAAAGATATTACAATACATGTAATAAGCCCTAAAAAAACCTTTGCGGTAAACAAAGGTGTGAATTTATTAATTGATAAATATGGATTGAAACCTTATAACTTTAAATACTTAAACAAAATAGGAGACTTACATTATTCAATGA
>CAKUTY010000052.1 GCA_934692455.1 uncultured Erysipelotrichaceae bacterium | reverse complement strand
ATCTTAGGTGGTACTCAATATGTAATTTCTACTCCTGGATTTATTAGTTTTGCAGCTTATATCTCTCCAGATGGAACATGTAATAATTTCATTATTATGATGGCTGTAATGGTGATTGCTACTATAGTGTCATTCGGTGTTACTTACTATTTGGGCAAGAAAGAACTTAACAAATAATATTAACTAAAAATGAAAATAAATTAAAAAACGAAGCTTTTAAGGCTTCGTTTTTTACATAATATAGCGTATAATAAATACATAGAAAGTGGGATATCCCACATGGTAAAACTTATGAAAAAAGATAAAGAATATACAGCTAAATTAGATAGTAAGAAAAGGGTGGTTTTAAGAGGAGCCAAGTATGATTACTATGAGGTAAAAGAATATCCAAATGGTAAGATTGTTTTAGAACCAAGAGTGTTGTCAAATCCCCAATTAAAGAAAACTGATGGTGAAAGTGTAGTAGAATAAAAGAAGGTAGGTTAAGTTATGGCAAGTTCACAAACATTGAAACAAAAATTTATTGATTTATTATTTGAAGACGAATATGATGTCTCTAATCCAGAGGTTAAGAATAGAAGGCCTGAGAGTAGGATGAAAGCTTCAGATATTTTGTATAAGAAGCCTGAGGTTAAAAAAGAGGAGTCTGTTGTTAAGGTTGAAGAGGTTAAAAGAGAAGAACCTGTTAAAAGAGTGGTACAAGAATCTAAAGTTAATAATACTTTTATTAATTATGAACAAAAAGAAGAACGTAATGACTTTATTGATGTTATTAAGACTCCTGTTTATGATGATGTTAAAAGAGAAGAACCTGAGGAAAAGTATGTGGCTCAACCTTTCTTGAGCCCTATGTTTGGTAGTCTTGAAAAGGAAGAGAAGAAGACTAAGGAACCAATTTCTGATGTAAATTATGCATGTTTAGAAAAGCCTCGCTCAAGTTATTTAGGAACAGTTTTATCTCCAATTTATGGTTATGAGTCTATTACTAATGTTCAAAAGGAAACTAAGAAAGTAGACAATTCAAAGAAGGTAGCTACTGATGTTACTTCTGATTTGGCCGATATCTTTTCAAGCGTTGATTTTAATGAAAAAGATGATATGGATAAGACGGCTGAAATCAATTTGTTTGATGAGTTGTATAAGACAAAGGACTAAGATATGTTTTATTTCATTGGTATAAAGGGTTCTGGTATGGCGGCTCTAGCTGTCATGTTGAAAGAAATTGGTAATGAGGTAATGGGTTCAGATTTAGATAAACATTTCTTTACTGAAGATGAACTTATTAAGCATGATATTAAGATTGTTAATTTTGATCCAAATAATATTAAAGATAACTACACAGTGATTATTGGCAATGCTTTCTTGGAAGATTTCCCTGAAGTTATAGAGGCTAGAAATAATACAACTTGTAAGTGTTATAGATATCATGAGTATCTTGGTGAACTTATGAAGAATTATAAGTCTGTTTCACTAAGTGGATCTCATGGTAAGACAACAACTACTACAATGTGTAAGAATGTCTTATCACATTTCTATAAGACAGCTTATCTAATCGGTGATGGAGAAGGGTATTTAGCTAAGGATAGTGAATACTTATGTGTTGAATCTGATGAGTTCAGAAATCATTTCCATTCATATTATCCTGATTATGCAGTTATCAATAATATTGAAATTGATCATGTAGATTTCTTTAAGGATGAAGTTGATTATTTCAATTCTTATCAAAAGTTTATTGGTAATGTTAAAAAGATTACTTTCTATTATGGTGATGATAGTTGGTGTAAGAAACTAGACTTTAATGGCAAAGAAAATTATAGTTTTGGTTTTGAAGACTGTGATGATTTCTATGCGAATAATCTAGTTGAGACTAATAAGGGCGCTACTTTTGATTTATATTTTAAAGGTGAATTTGTTAAGACATTTAATTTGCCTTTGATCGGTAGGCACTTATTGATTGATGCCTTAGGCGTTATATCTTTGGCTTATAAATTAGGTTTGGACTTAAATGTAGTTGAAGAATCATTTACTGATTATAAGGGTCCAAAACGTAGATATATCGTAGAGGAATATCATAATTCGATTCTTGTTGATGATTATGCACATCATCCAACTGAAGTTGCAGTGACTTTAAAGGCTACAAGACTTCGCTATCCCGATAAGAAGGTAGTGGCAATCTTTAAACCACATCGCGCTTCTAGAGTCCTTCATTTTGCGAAAGTTTTTAAGGAAGCTTTAGAGTTAGCGGACAAGATTTATTTATTAGATTTTACTTCTATCGATGATAAGCAAGATGGCACTGATATTGATATTAATTATTTAGCTAAGATGATTGATGGTTCTATTGTATTAAGTGAAGATGAAAAAGGTGCTAAGTTATTAGCTTCAAATGGCGATGCAGTATATGTGTTCATGTCTAGTAAAGACATTTATAACTTGGCTCATTTGACTAAGAAATATTTGTAGTGAGAGGGCTTACAATATCCTTGAAAAAGTTTTCATAATTTTATAGAATGTTTGTAGAGGTAAAGATACATGGCTAGTTTTTCTTATTTATGTAAAGAATTACTCCCAATCTTAGGAGTAATCGCATTAATATTTTTGATTATTTTCTTATTTAAACTGATTAAGTTAATCATTTCATTAGATGTAACGGTCAATAAGACACATGGTTCTATTGAAATGGTTGAAAAATCACTTGATAAGGTGCAAGCACCACTAGATACTGCTGTAAATGTTTCTAAGCATATTGATGATGCATGTGAGGCGACTGGCAAGGCTATAAATGATGCGAAGGATTATGTTTCTAAAAACTTGGATAATATAAAGGATAAGGTTTCAAGTTTTGTAAAAAAGGAAGAAAAGACTAATGATGAGCCTGATGAATTAAAGGAAGTTAGTCTTGATGATATTTTAAGTAAAGGAGAATAAGAGTATGACTGATGAAATTAAAATTGAAGAACAAATTGATGAAACAGTTGAAGAGATGAAGAAGAAGATTGATGAAATCTCTAAGGGTGCCGATGAAGTTGATGGCGATCTTCAAGATAAGGCTAAAGAAGTTAAGGAAAAGTCTGTTGAAGTTTTAAATAAGGCTATCGATAAACTTAAGGAACTTTATTCTCAAGCAACAGATCCTGAAGAAGTTAAGAAAACATTGGATTTTGTGAAGACTAAGGCTAAGGAACTTAGCGATGGTGCTAACAAAGCTTTCAAGGAACTTAAGGAAAAGGAAGAAGTAAAGAAAGCGGCAAGTACTGTAGAGGCTTATGCTAAAGAGGCTAGTGAGAAGGTGAGTGAGGCTGTAGATAATCTTAAGGCAAATGAAAATGTTAAGAAGGTAACTGATAAGTTAACGGATACTTATGAAAAGGCAGCTAAGGGTGTGAATGACTATTTAAGCAAGCCTGAAGTTCAAGAAGGTATTGAACATGCTAAGGATGTTACAATCGATGTTGCTGAAAAGGCAAAGGATGTAACTATTGATGTAGCTGAAAAGGCTGTTGCAGCTTTAAAAAAGTGGTTAAAACCAGAAGATAAAGAAAATTCAGATAAGGAATAATAATTATGAAACGTGTAACTATTTACGATGTAGCTAGACAAGCTAATGTTTCCCTAGCCACCGTATCTAGGGTAATGAACGGTTCAGATGTTGTTAAAAAGGCGACAAAAGAGAAGGTTGAAGAAGCAATTAAGACCCTGGGCTATAAACCAAATGCTATAGCTCAGGGCTTAGCTTTGCAAAGAACAACTACTATTGGTTTGATTTTTCCTGAAGAATCAATTGGTACCACAGGCCAATTAATTAACGGCTTGTGCGATGTTGCAAAAATTTATGACTACAACATCTATTTACATGCAGTTACCCAAGGTATTACTAATATCCAAGAGGCTGTTGATGAGGTTATCAAGTCAAGAGTTGATGGTGTTGTTATTTATTGCAACAATGGTCTAGATGATGAGGCTACTAAGGAATTAGACGCTTATAATATCCCTATCGTTGCGGTTGGTGATCGCATTATCGCTAATTCTATTTGTTCTGTTTGTGTTGACTATCGTAAGGCAGTCTATGATACTTGTGATGAATATATTAACAAGGGCATCAAAGATATTGCGATATTAGATGATAGAAGAAACCACAACATGTCAAAGGAAATGGTAGAAGGTGCAGCCAAGTGTTTTAAGGACCATAATTTAACATTTAAGGGCTATTTAGATTTCTCTAGTGATGAGCGTTCTACTTATAAGTTCTTAAAGAGTTATTTTAAGAACCATAGACATCAATTGATGATTGTTAATCGTGATTCTCAAGCTTTAGCATGCTTAAATGCATGTAACGAGAATGGTGTCAAAGTTCCTGAGGAAATGGAAATCATTTGTTTAAATGATACAAAATATCTATCAATGGTAAGACCTGAGGTTAGTGCTTTTGAAGTGCCAACCTATGACCTAGGTGCTGTTTCTATGCGTCTAATGACTAAGATGCTTAAGAATGAAAAGGTCGAAGATAAACAAAAAGTATTAGGTTATATTTATAAGGAAAGAAAGACTACAAAATAAAATATGGGTATATATGAAGAATTAGAGTGGAGAGGACTTATCAAGGATTGTTCATCTCCTGAAATTAAAGAAAAATTAAATGCAGGAGGTATGACATTCTATATTGGAACCGATCCAACTGGCGATTCCTTACATATTGGTCATTTCTCTAGCTTTTTGATTTCAAAAAGATTAAAGGATGCAGGACACAATCCTGTATTACTAGTTGGTGGTGGTACTGGTTTAATCGGTGACCCTAAACCAGATAGTGAAAGACCAATGATTACTAAAGAAGAAGTTCAACATAACTTCGATTGCTTAAGTAAACAAGCTACTAAGTTATTTGGTTTTAAAGTGGTTAATAACTATGATTGGCTACATAGCTTTTCATATTTAGAATTCTTAAGAGATGTCGGTAAGTATTTTAATATTAACTACATGTTAAATAAGGATATTATCAAGAGAAGATTGGATGAGGGTATTACTTATACTGAATTCTCTTATATGTTGCTTCAAGCTTATGACTTCTTACATTTATATGAAAATGAAGATGTAACATTACAGGTTGCTGGTCAAGACCAATGGGGTAATATTACTGCTGGTATTGAGCTTATTAGAAAGAAACTTGGTAAGGAAGCTTATGGTTTTACAATGCCCTTATTAACAAAGTCTGATGGTTCTAAGTTTGGTAAGACTAATGGTAAGGCTATTTGGTTAGATGCTAATAAGACTAGTCCTTATGAAATGTATCAATTCTTTATCAATTCTGAGGATGAAAAGGTTATTGATTACTTGAAATTCTTAACTTTCTTAAGTAGAGAAGAAATTGAAGAATTAGAGAGATCAAACAAAGAAGAACCACATTTGCGTTTAGCTCATAAGGCTCTAGCAAAAGAAGTTATTACTTTCATTCATGGTGAAGAGGCTTACAATACAGCTGTAAAGATTGCAGATACTTTCTTTAAGGGAAATATCAAGGATTTATCATATAGTGAATTAAAGGATGCGACTAATGATTTAGAAAAGACAGTTGTTGTAAGTGGTACACCTTTAGTTGATGTATTAATTTCTGCTGGTGTATGTAAGTCTAAAAGGGAAGCAAGAGATTTAATTAGTGGCAATTCTATCAGCGTTAATGGTGACAAGGTTAATTCATTAGACTTTGTGCTTAATGCTGAGGATGCTTTTGATTCGAAGCTTACTATTATTAAAAAAGGTAAGAAATTCTATTACGCTATTAACTTTGAATAAAATGATTAAAAAAATATTCCTATGCTTTTTGATGGTGCTTTTATTAACATCTTGTTCTAATAGCAAGGACATTGATGCTGGTGCTATGGAAAGATATAATTCGATGATAGAACAATTGAGCACTCGTGCTGATTTTAAAACAAAGAGTGAGTATTTTGATATTAGTCTTGATGTTGGTTCAATTGATGGTGCTTATCGTTTTTATGTGACAATCGATAATCCTAAAGCTGCTATGTATAATGTGGAGGCTATTGCGATTGAAAGTGATGTTGACTATTCAAATGAAATGGCAGCTAATATAGGCTTATTTGAAGATACTAAATATTCAATGATACCGAATCAAACAAATGCTTCTAAGGGTTTTGTTAAGGGCGTTAACATTTCAGGTGTTACTAAAAACGAGAATCCTGTATTGTATATTTTGGTGACTTGGACTAACAAGGATGCCAGTGCAACTAAGAGAGAATTTTTTAAGTTAGGAGGCTAAGATATGAAAGACAATAAAAAAAGTCAGTCGTTGATGATTGCGACCCTAACTTCTTCTTTTGGAATTTTTATTTCTAAGACTTTAGGCCTTATTTATTACTCACCGCTAAGTTCTTTTGCGGGTGAGGCTAATATGGCCTTTTATTCTATCGCCTATACCTATTATGATTTATTATTAAAGATTTCTAGTGCCGGTATTCCTTTTGCGATTGCGGCATTAGTATCTAGATACTATGCTAAGGAAGATTATAAGACGGTTCTTCTAGTTAAAAAACTTGGCATTTCAATTGTAATGGGACTAACATTTATTGTAGCTATTGTCTTTGGCTTATTATCGCCATCTCTAGCTAGACAATCAATGGGTGCAAGTGCAAGTGCTACTGATATTGAGAATTTGAAGATGATTTTTTCAATTCTTTTATTAGCAGTGATTCTTGTACCTTATTTAAGTGCTATAAGAGGCTATTATCAAGGATTAAAAAGACTAGACTTATATGGCTCCTCTCAAGCTTTGGAACAATTTGTTAGAGTCTTCTGCATTATATTCTTTGGCTTTTTATTAACAAGAGTATTTGCACTTGAATCAATATATGCAATTTATGCAGCTATTGGTGCTGCTAGCGTGGCTGCTTTTGTTACTATTATCTTCTTTATGTTTTTCACAAAGGAAGATGATCAAAGAATAGATGAACTAGTAAAAGGACAGACTACTAAGGCTGTTAGTAAGAAAATACTTGTTGTTGAAATTATTTCGCTAAGTGTTCCTTACTTATTAATTTCGTTTCTAGGTTCTTTAAGTGCTTTAGTTAACTCTACTTTCTTTATGGATACTGTAACTAAGGCTGGTGTTCTTTCTGTTGATCAGGCAAAACTTGAAATGGGTATCTTATTAGCTAACTGTAATAAGTTATCAAGCATTCCTCAAGTACTTACTCTTGGTTTCTCAGCGGGTCTTGTTCCTTATTTGTCGGAATCTTACGAGAAACAAGATGTTAGAACTTTGAATAAACAAATTATTTCTTTGATTGAAACAGTTTTCTTTATTTTAATTCCCGCAGTACTTGTATTTATCTTCTTTGCGAAAGATATTTACTATATCATGTATGGTAATTCTAATTTAGAAATTGGTACTAAATTATTTAAATTTTATGCACTAGTAACTTTTACTGATACAATAGCTCCTATTTTATCTAGTATTATGATTACTTTAAGGCTTAAGAAAGAGGCTACTTTGACACTTCTTGCCAGTTGTGCGATTAAACTATTTACTTTCTTTATCTTTGTAAGATTAATGGGTTCAAATGGTATGACCTTATCAACTGCTATTTCATCTGGTTTTGTCGTTATCATGTATATCATTATTTTGCGTAAGAAATTTGGTACTAAATTCTCTAGGACTTTCAGAAAGACTTTGTTTATTCTTATTTCTTCATTTATTATGATTTTACCTGGTTTTTTAGTTCATAATTTATTCCATCTAACATATACAAGTAGAGTCTTAGATATTCTTGTGATGATGTTGTGTGGCATTATTATGGTGCTTGTTTATTATGGGATTACAGTATTTTTAGGATTGCCACAAGCTATCTTCAATATAAAAGAAGCAACACCTAGGGCGTTGCTAAAGAAGTTTAGAGCTTAGACAAATAATCAATTACTTCATCAATTAGAATTGGTGGAGTACTTGCTCCAGCTGTAACATAGATCTTGTTTTCATTAACGAGATCTTTTTTATTAATCTCTTTATAGTTACTTATAAGGAATACTTTCTTAAAGTATTTTGATCCTATTTCTTTTAATTTGTTTGTATTATTAGACTTAACATCGCCAACTACATATAAGACATCGCCATCTTTAATATTAGTGATTGCTAGTTGTCTAGAAGAAGTCGCATTACATATTTCCTTTTGAATAATACAAGTAGGGTACTTATCCTTAATAAGTTTTAACATGCCTTCTACTTCTAAATATGACATTGTAGTTTGATTAGTTATGAACAAGTTATCATTTGAAATATTTAAATTATTGATATCAGATATATTAGAAACAAGATGAATGTTATTGCTTAAAGAAAGAATAGCTTCTGCTTCAGGATGCTTCTTTTTACCAAAATACACAACATCATAACCTTTATCTAAATATGATTTGATTAAATCCTTGTTTTTTAAAACATCCACACAGCTTGCATCTACACAAATTAAACCTTTATCTAAAGCTTTTTGTTTTATTTTATCCGAGATTCCATGAGCGG
>CAKUTY010000051.1 GCA_934692455.1 uncultured Erysipelotrichaceae bacterium | reverse complement strand
CTCTAATGCAGATTCAATCAAACTTTATAAGAATGGCAAGTTTGTAAAACAATTTTATCCTGGTGAGACATATAAATATTTACCACATCCATGTTTTGAGATAGATGACTTTATTGGTGATTTAATCAAGGAAAGAGAAGATTATCCTGAAGATGTTTGTGATGAAATTAAGGAATGTCTATTGGCAACCTTGAAGTATGGTGTTGATCATTTACAATTTAAATATAAATTTAAGATGTTTAAGGTGATGTTGTTCAATCATATCACGATGTTAGAAGCTACGCGTCTATATGATGTTTATTGTAGTGGCTGGGGTAATGAAGCTTTCAAATATCGCTTTGATGCGATTAAAAATGGTGAAGTTGTTAAGTCAGTTACTAAGGGTCCTTCATGGGATTTACATTTAGAAGTTAAGACTTCCAGCGAACATTTAAAGGAAGGTAAAACATATGATGTTGCCTCAATTAGAATCAGAGTTTTAAATGGTAATAATGAGTTAGCACCATATGCCAATGAAATATTATATCTAACTTGTTCTGATAATATTGAGATTATTGGACCTGATGTCATTAATACAACTGGTGGTATGACGGGTACTTATATTAAGACTAAGAAGAAGGGTGAGGCTTATTTGGCTATTGATTCTAGCCGTTTAGGCTCACATATCATTAAATTTACTATTGATTAATAGAGGAATAAACCATATAATTATTTAGTCTGTGGAAGGAGTGCAACTACTCCGTTAATCCCACAACCATAAGGAGGAAAAATATGGCAAAGAAAGTTGCTAAAATCTGTAAGTTGCAATTTGCAGCTGGTCAAGCTAAACCAGGTCCTGCTCTTGCAAGTGCTGGTATCAACATGCCTCAATTCTGTACTAAGTTCAATGACTTAACAAAGGACAGACATGGCGATATCGTTCCTGTTGTTATTACTGCATATGAAGACAAATCTTTTGATTTCGTGCTTAAGACAACTCCTGCTGCATTCTTATTAAAGAAGGCTGCTGGTATTTCTAAGGCTTCTGGTTCACCAAAGGCAGTTAAGGCTGGTTCTATTACTAGCGCTCAATTAAGAGAAATTGCTGAATATAAGATGCCTGATTTGAATGCTAATGATGTAGAATCTGCAATGAAGATCATTGAAGGTACTGCAAGAAACATGGGCATTAAAGTGGAGGGTTAATCATGAAAAGATCTAAAGGTTATAATAATGCATTATCTCTTTTTGAGAAGAACAAGAAATATGCACCTGCTGAAGCTTGCGAATTAGTTAAGAAGACAAGCAGTGTAAAATATGATGCTGCAGTTAGAGTATCATTTAGCTTAAATGTAGATCCTCGTCATGCTGATCAACAAATCCGTGGTGCTATGGTTCTTCCTGCTGGTACTGGTAGAAGCCAAAAGGTATTGGTTGTTACTCAAGGTGCTAAGGCTGAAGAAGCAAAGAATGCTGGTGCTGATTATGTTGGCGATAAGGAAATCCTTGATAAGATCAAGGGTGGTTGGTTCGATTTCGATGTAATCGTAGCTACTCCTGATATGATGGGTGAATTAGGTAAGTTAGGTAAGATCTTAGGTCCTAAGGGCTTAATGCCAAACCCTAAGACTGGTACAGTAACTCCAAATGTTGCTGGTGCTGTTGCTGAAATCAAAAAAGGTAAAGTTGAATACCGTGTTGATAAGGATGGTAACATCAACTGTCTTCTTGGTAAGGTTAGCTTTGATGCGAAGGATCTTGAATCAAACTTCAATGCACTTGCTAATGCAATCGTAAAGGCTAGACCTGCTGCTGTTAAGGGTGCTTATATTACTGGTGTAACATTATCTAGCAATATGGGTCCTGGTATTAAAGTAGATTTTGGTGCTTAATTAATTAAAGAAATTAAAGATGACTTCGGTCATCTTTTTTTAATATTTCTTTCATGTTATGATATTTGTTGTAAAAACGTTTAAAGAAGTAGTATCTTATTGATTCTTAATAGCGATAGGAGGATGGTGTAAGCTCCTTTAAGATAGGTAAGTGAATTCACCTTTATATAGTGGCTTGCCCCGGTAACGCGTTATAGTTATAAGTGCAGCATATGCTGAATTAGGATGGTACCGCGATTTTTCGTTCCTAGTCGCGGTTTTTTTATTGTAAGGAGGATTTTGAATGAACGATTTAACAAGCCTTAAGCAAGAAGCTTTAGCGGCTATTAATGAAGTTAAAGACAGTAAAGTGTTAGAAGAATTAAGAATTGAATATCTTTCTAAAAAAGGTAAGATTCAAGGTTTAATGAGCCAAATGAAAGACTTAAGTCCTGAAGAAAAGCCTAAGTTTGGTCAACTTGTAAATGACTTAAAGACAAGTGTAACAAGTGCTATCGAAGATAAGAAGAAAGAGCTTGATGATGCTTTATTGAAGTTACAACTAGAAAAAGAAAAGATTGATATCACGCTAGATGAATATACACCTGTTACTGGGACCCTTCATCCTTTGACTTTAGTTGAAGAAGAATTACAAGATATTTTTATTGGTATGGGCTATAACGTAGCTGAAGGTCCAGAACTTGAATATGATGAATATAATTTCACTCGTGCAAATACACCAGAGGGTCATCCTGCAAGAGATATGCAAGATACTTTCTATGTTGATGTTAATCGTCTATTGAGATCTCAAACTACAGCTATTCAAATGAGAGTATTAGAGACTGATCATGATAAATTACCTATCAAGGTTATTTGCCCTGGTAAGGTATATAGAAGAGATGATGATGATGCTACTCATTCACATCAATTTATGCAATGTGAGGGTTTAGTAATTGGCGAAAATATCACTGTATCAGACTTAAAGGGTACTCTTGAATTAATGATTCATGAACTATTTAAAAATGATGCCAAGATTAGATTTAGACCATCATACTTCCCATTCACAGAACCTTCTTTTGAAGTAGATATGACATGTCATAACTGTGGTGGCAAGGGTTGTTCTATGTGTAAGGGAACTGGTTGGATTGAAATTCTAGGTTCTGGTATGGTACATCCTAATGTTTTGGAAGCTGCTGGTATTGATTCTAAAAAGTATACAGGCTTTGCGTTTGGTGTAGGAATTGAAAGAGTTGCGATGTTAAAATATGGCATCATGGATATCAGAGACCTATATACAAATGATATTCGTTTCTTAAATGGATTCAAGAGAGGTAACTAGTAATGAAGTTAAGTTTAAATTGGTTAAGTAAATTTATTGATATAAGTGATTTATCTTATCAAGAAATCATGGATAAAGCTGTTAAGGCTGGCTTCGAAGTGGAAGAAGTAACTAAGATTGGTAGTGGTACAAATCTAGTTGTAGGTAAGGTATTAACATGCATTCCTCATCCTGATAGTGATCATTTGCATCTAACTACAGTAGATATTGGTGCTGAAGTATTAGATATCGTATGTGGTGCTCCTAACTGTAGAGAAGGCATCAAGGTTATTGTAGCTACAGAGGGTGCAATACTTCCTGGTGGTACTATCAAAAAGGGTGTAGTAAGAGGTTATGAAAGTAATGGTATGTTGTGTTCATTACTTGAACTTGGTGTTGATGAAGAACTATTGGAAGAGGGGTCTTGTTCAAAGGATGGTATTGAAGAATTAGGCGATTCATTTGAAGTAGGTGAAACAAATATCCTAAAGAAACTAGGTTATGATGATGTAATCTTGGATATGTCTATTTATGCCAATAGACCTGATTGCTTGGCAATGTTTTATATGGCAAAGGAAATGGGTGCTATTTTAAGAAGAGAATGCAAGCTTCCTGAATTTGAAGGTGCTAGTAATGTTGGTACACCAAGTGATTTTAAGTTAAGTTTAGAGTCAAAGAATTGTCCTCATTTCTTAGCTAAGATTATTAATAAGGTAACTATAAAAGAGTCTCCTGAGTGGATTAAGGAAATCTTGAAGTCTAACGGTATCAAGTGTATCAATAACTTGGTTGATATTTCTAACTTAGTAATGTTAGAGACAGGTCAACCTATGCATTTCTATGATTTAAGAAGTAATCCTAATCATAACATCACTGTTAGGGATGATTTAAAATGCGAATATACAGCACTAGATGGCCTTACATATAAGATTGAAAAGGGTGATTTGATGATCACTTCTGATAATGAACCTATTGGCATTGCCGGTATCATGGGTGGCGATGCGACTAAGGTATTAGATGATACTACTAGTTTGCTTTTAGAGTCAGCTTGTTTTGACCATGCTCAAATTAGAAGAACTTCTAATCGTTTAGGTTTACAAACTGAGGCAGCTGCAAGATTCTCTAAGGGTCTAGAGCCATTAGCTCAAAATAAGGCTATGGATAGAGCTGTTGAATTGTTAATTAAGTATGCTGATGCTGAAATGATTGAGGAAACAGTTGAGGCAGGTAGTAGCAACTATTCACCAGTTGTAGTAGAGGAAACATTGTCTCATTTAAATAATTTGGTTGGTAAGACTTATTCAATTGATGAAGTTAGAGATGTCATTGAGGCTTTAGACTTTAAGTTTGAATGTGAGGATGGTGAACATTTCTTGTGCTCTATACCAAGTTATAGAACTGATATTTTAATTAGAGAAGACATTGATGAGGAAGTGTGTCGTTTAACTGACTTTGATGATTTAAAGTCAACATTGCCTCTAATGCCTCAAACTGTTGGTTCTTTGACTATTGCTCAAAGAATGCGTCGTAATATTAGAAACTATATGATGTATAACGGTTTAAGTGAAGTGAGAACTTATACACTAGTTAGTGAAAATTATAAGAATGAGTCTTTACTTGTAAATGGTGAAGCTGTTAAGATGATTTCTCCATTAAGTGAAGACCGTAAATATATTAGAACTTCTTTAATGAATTCACTACTTGAAACTTTAGCTTATAACTTGGGTCACTATAATAGTGATGTTAATATCTACGAATTGTCTTCTGTTTATTTCAATGATCATGAAGAGGAAAGACTTGGTGTTGTCTTAAATGGAACTTATTTAAATAGTGAAGTTAAGCATCTAACAATGAAGGCTGATTTCTATGTCTTAAAGGGTTTAGTAATGGGCTTATTAGATAAGTTAGGTTTTGAAAAGGGTAGAGTAACAGTGGTTGAAAATGACTTAGATACAAAGCATTTCCATCCAGGTGTTTCTTGTTTAATTAAGATGAACAATAAGGTGATTGGTATCTTGGGTAAGTTACATCCAAGTTTTGAATCTAAGTTCAAGTTAAAGGATACTTATTATTGTGAATTAATCTTAGATGAATTGATTAATTCTAAACCAGCTAAGTCGCATGCTCCTTCAATCAGTAAATATCCATCTATCACAAGAGATATTTCTATTGTCCTAAAGGATGAGGTTAAGGCTGCTGATTTATTAAAACTTGTTAAGAAGGCTGGTGGCAGTCTAGTTAAGTCTGTAAGAGTATTTGATATCTATAAGGGTGAACATATTGAAGAAGGTTCTAAGTCTGTATCATTGAAGATTGTTTATGAAGATCCAAACAAGACTTTAAAGACAAGTGATGTTGATGCACCTCATAATAAGATTCTTGAAGAATTAAATAAGCACTATAATGCAAATTTGAGATAATTGTTAAAAAGGATGAGCCTTAATGGTTCATCCTTTTCATAATAGCTTGTTTAGCTTTTTCAATGTCACTGAATTCAATGAATTCACCCTTAATTTCTTGCCAATCTTCACTGCCTTTGCCAAGTATCATGACAAGATCATTTTTATTGGCCATGTTGATAGCTTTATTGATAGCTTCTTCTCGATCAATGACTGTTTCATAGTTTGTTTTGTCTTTGATGAGTTCACATAAGTCTTTAACGACATTATATGGATCTTCATAGCGGGGGTCTTCGTAGGTAAATATAACATGGTCATTATTATCAACACATAATTTACCAACATATTTACGCTTAGAAGCATCTCTTTCACCTGCATTACCAGTCACAACTATCTTTTTGTTTACTTCTAGTTTATTAGTAAATTCAAATAATCTAGCTAGGCCATTTGGAGTATGAGCATAGTCTACAAGAACATAAAAGTCTTGTCCTAAATTAATTGAGTTCATTCTTCCTGAGATAGATAACTTATCAATGTTTCTTAATAGATGATATAAATCAAAGCCTAAAGACATACCAATTAGTAGGGCGCATGATAGGTTTTCAATGTTGAATTGGCCTAATAAATGAGATTTAACTTTCACTTCTTCATCGTTGACGATATAAGTGATTAGAGTACAGTTTGGTTTAACTTCATAATCTTTGATATATAGGTCATTATCATTACTGTATCCGTATGTTTTATAATTTTCTATGTCTTTTACAACTTCATTAAAGTGTTTATCATTCTTGTTTAAGACTGACATATCAGATTGCTTAAATAACATCTTCTTGCAGCTAATGTAGTTTTCTAGTGTCTTATGGGTATTTAAGTGTTCCTTATCAATGTTTGTAAGGCCGCCAACTCTAAAGTGGAAGTTTTTGAGTCTGCCATAATAAAAGGCCTCAGAACTTGTTTCCATGGCTACATACTTACATCCAGCTTTAACAAATTCGTCAAGTATTCTATATATTGATTCAATTCCTGGGGTAGTATTATCGGTTTCTCTATTGAACTTACTGCAAGCATAACCATTAGTACCAATATAGCCACAGATATCATCTCCTAGTAATTCTTGAATGATGGTTGTGGTAGATGTTTTACCATCAGTACCTGTAACCCCAATTAGAGTTAATTTATCTTGAGGATTGTCATAGAAGTCTCTATATAATGTTTCATAGATTTTGTTGACATCATCTACTTTTATATAAGGAACGCTAGTGTTTACATCTTTTGAGGTTACCAGTGCTACTGCACCATTTTTAACAGCTTCATCAATATAATCATGGCGATCGATAGTAGCTCCTTTGATACATAAGAAAAGATCACCTGGTTTTATTGTTTTGGTGTTGGTAGAAAGGCCTGCTATTTCAAAGTCTTCTCCGTTGTAATCTTTAAATAAATTTTTGATTTTCATCCTAGTATTATATAATGATTTCATGATTTACACGATAACAACAAATCCTTCTTTGGATTATTATTTGAAACTAAAGGACCTTAAAGTTGGTTCTTTAAACAGATCTTACGAAGAGACTTATGATGCAGCAGGAAAGGGTGTTAACGTTTCAAAGTTTTTAGATAAACTTAATATTAGATCGGTTGCCCTAGGTTTCTTGGGTGGTTTTAATAAGGAATTCTATATTTCTTTATTGTCTGATTATGTTAATATTCAACCTCAATTCACAAGAATTGAAGATAATACTCGTATCAATATTAAGTTGATGGCCAAAGAGACTACTTCTTTAAATGCCTTAGGTCCTAAGATTACTGATGATGAATTTAATAAGTTTAAGGTCAGAATGAATCAAATTTATGATAATGACTTCGTGATTATGAGTGGTAATGTTCAAAAAGATCTAGCTGATAAGATGTGTGATGTGATTAAGGATTTGATTGATAATAATGTTAAGGTTATTTTGGATACAGATGATTATATTACTTCTAAGGTAAGTGCATATAAGCCATTCTTAGTTAAGATGGATAATAATGATATTGGTACTTCAAAGGAAGATATCGTTAAAACTGGTAGGGAATATATTGAAAAGGGTGCTCAATATTTCTTGTTCTCTAGTGCTCATACTAAGAGCTATTTGTTTGATTCTACAGGTTATTATGTATGCGAAAATAACAAAGATTTACAAATTGGTTCTAATGATGGTATGATTGCTGGTATCCTATGGTCAAAACTAAAGGGTGCTAATCCACTTGAGTTCTTTGGTTATGGTAATGCCATTGCGGGTGGTGTTTCAATGTTAGATGAAGATGTTGATTTTGATCAGATAGAAAAAATCTATAAAGATTTAAAGATTGAAAGGATTGATTTCTAGTCAATAACCCACGGTTAAAACCGTAGGCCCAAAAAGCCTAGTTGATTAGACTAAGGAGAAAACTTTAAGTTAATATCCTACGTTATATAAGAATATATAGTTACCTACAAATGTATAGCCAAGTTTGTAGCTCTAAGGTATGTGATTAAACAGTTTTGATGGGTAAAAACAGTGTTGCGTATTTAAAACCCTATATAACATTGTCGATGGCTACATTACAAATCGTAAGATTTGAATTATCTATTAAGTTAGATAGAAAGGATAGTTTATGCAAGTAGTATATGTATTAAACAAAGATGGACTACCACTTATGCCAACGCATAAACTTGGTAAAGTAAGACATTTTTTAAAAGATGGTAAAGCTAAAGTTGTTAAGCGTAGTCCATTTACTATTCAATTAAATTATGATTGTGGTAATCATACCCAATCAATCACATTAGGTGTTGATGCTGGTTCTAAGCATATAGGATTAAGTGCTTCAACAAAGAAACAAGAACTATATTGTAGTGATGTAGAACTTCGTGATGATGTTGTTGAATTATTATCAACAAGAAGAGAAAACAGAAGAACAAGACGTAATCATTTAAGATATCGTCAACCTAGATTTGATAATCGTAAAAAAGAAGATAGCTGGCTAGCACCTTCTATTAGACAAAAGATTGATTCTCATTTAAAGGTAATTGAAGAAG
>CAKUTY010000050.1 GCA_934692455.1 uncultured Erysipelotrichaceae bacterium | reverse complement strand
CCATATGGTGGTGGTGCTGGCATGCTTATGAGGGTTGATGTCTTGGCTGATGCGATTAGAGCTAATAGAAATGATGATACTTATGTTTTGTTAACTTCTCCTAAGGCTAAGCCTTACAAAGAGAAGGATGCCTATAGATTACTTGAAAAAGAGGATTTGATGATTGTTTGTGGCCAGTATGAAGGGGTTGAGGATCGAATTAGTGACTTTATAGATGAGAATGTTTCTATTGGCGATTATGTTTTAACTGGTGGTGAACTTCCTGCTATGGTAGTTATGGACTCTATCATGCGTTTGATTAATGAAGGTATTAGTAGTGAGAGTCTTAAGGAAGAATCTTATACTGATGGTTTGTTGGAATACCCTCAATATACTAGACCTTTTAATTTTGAGGGCAAAGAGGTTCCTTTTGTGCTTACTAATGGCAATCATAAGGAAATTAGAAGATATAACCTAAAGGGTTCTTTAAGGGAGACTTACTTATATCGTAAAGACTTGTTGGATAAGAAAGAATTGTCTGATGAAGAGAAAGAATTGTTAGAAGAGGTTATCAATGAGCTTGAACATTAAGGCTATTCTTTTTGATGTTGATAAGACTTTAGTTGATAGAGAATGTCTTATGTTAAATGAATTAAAAGATACTTTATTTAATTTAAAGAATAAGGGTTATTTATTAGGGATTAATTCAGGTAGACCAGTCTTTTCTTCTTTAAGAGTTTTAGAAAAGAATGGGGTTACTGATTTATTTGATATCTTTTATGGTTGTAATGGTTTGGAGTTCTATGATACTAAGTCAAAACTAAGTACTTATTTAGATGAAATTGGTGTTGATACTATTCATGAATTAGATAAATTATTTCATGAGGATTATCTAGAATTGTCTTTCTATAAAGAAAATAAGACATTATGTTTAAATCATAAGATTAGTGATGAAAATAAGATTAAAGAGTGGGCGAGTGTTCGTTTTGTAGAGCCTAAGTATGTTGATTTTTCTAAGATTAATTATGCAATTCCAAAGCTTGTTATCTTGTTTAAGAAAGAATATCATAATCAAATAGTTGCTAAAGTTAATAATATCAAGAATGATAAAGTAGATATCTTCTTTTCAGGTGATGAATGTTTGGAGATAGTTCCTAGGGGCATAAATAAGGGTACTGCTGTGCTTGATTTGAGTAAGAAGCTAGCTATTAATCCTAAAAATATTATGACCTGTGGTGATGCTGAAAATGATCTTCCTGCCTTATTACTAGGAGAGGGTGTGTTTGTCGGTGATAAAAGAGAAGATATTAAATATTCTTGTGAATTTAAAGAGTTAGCGCAATTCTTAAATAATACATTATTGTAAGAAAGGAGAAACTATGCAGAATTTTGATTATCGTACACCTACAAGATTAATCTTTGGAGAGGGTGTCATCAAGGACTTACCAGAAGTAATGAGCCATTATGGAAAGAAAGTTCTTCTTACTTATGGTGGTGGCAGTATTAAGAAGATTGGACTATATGATAAGGTTTTAGAGCTTCTTAAAGGTTACGAGATTTATGAACTTCCTAATATCATGCCAAATCCAAAGTATAATCCTAGTGTTTTAGATGGTGTGAGAATGTGTAAGGAACACGATATTGATGTCATCTTATCTGTTGGTGGTGGTAGTGTTCTTGATTGTTCAAAGGCTATTGCCGGCGGAGCAAAGTACAATGGTGAGCCATGGGATTTGATTACTTATAAGGCTAAGACCAAGGATGCTTTGCCAATTGTTGATATTATTACCCTTGCCGCAACAGGAAGTGAATATGATGCAGGTGGTGTAATTTCTAGAACGGAAACTAATGATAAGACGTGTTATAGTGATCCTCATTTGTATCCTGAAGTGTCTTTCTTGGATCCTATTTATACTTTTACTGTTTCTAAGAAACAAACAGTGGCTGGTGTTGCGGATGCGATGAATCATATTATGGAACAATATTTCTGTGAGGATTCAACACTTCTTAATGATGGTTTCATGGAAGCAGGACTTAGAAGTTTGATGATTAATGGTAGAAAGTGCTTGGAAAATCCAAAAGATTATAATGCAAGAGCTGAGATGATGTTGGCTTGTACATATGGTTGTAACGGTATTTACTGTCTTGGCAATAGTGAATCAGGTTGGCCATGTCATGGTATGGAACATGCCTTAAGTGCTTATTATGATATTACGCATGGCGAAGGGTTGGCTATTATCACACCACGTTGGATGAAACATATTTTAAGTGAAAAGACTGTTGATCGTTTTGTAAAGTATGGTATTAATGTCTTTGGCATTGATGGAAGTCTTGATAAGATGGCTATTGCCAACAAGGCAATCGATGAAACTTATAAGTTCTTTGAGTCAATCAACATTCCTATGCATCTAAAGGATGTAGGCATCGATGAATCTAGAATTGATGAAATGGCTAGGCATGTTGCGGATAATGAAGGATTAGAGAATGCTTGGGCTCCTTTACTAGAAGAGGATATTGCGGCTATCTTTAGAGCTTCACTTTAATATTTTTAATGATAAAACATTGGAGAAAAGTTCCGGTGTCGTTACCGCAAGTGAAAACCCGACATTGTCGAGTTTTCTTGTGCTTCTTTGTGGTTTTGTTGTAACGTAATCAATAGCTTAAGCGCTAAGGCGATAAGATTTACAAGTCAGAACTAAAACTATTTGGAAGTCTTCCATATGTAAAAGTTCCAATTTTGTTGTTGCTACAAAGAAGTCTCTTCGTAAAAAGATTTTCCTTAAAAAACACAATGTATATTTATGTTTCTAATATATAATTGTCATCAAACCTAAAAATTCCTACACTATTTTAAATTTTTATTTAGTGTTAATATGTTTATAGGAGATTCACCATTTCCAAGAGAAAACGCAGCACTGGAATGCTGCGTTTTCGTTTGCTTCCTTGGATTTTCTCTCCTATTTAAATAGGAGTTCGACTAACAACTTTAATAGAACGTTTAAAACGTCTAATAGTGCTAGGATGATTGCTAAGTAAAACTTGCTTCTCATCTTTGTCATCACCATTTCCAAGGAAGCGTAGAAGCATCTCCATAAAAGATCCTTCCTAAGAAACACAATATATGACCGTGTTTCTACTATATAATTGCCGTTAAACTTAAAAATTCCTACACCATATTCAAAAATGTTGCCTAAATGGGTTTGACTATGTTATCATATTTAAGCGTTGTTCCGCTTTTCATGTTGATTATGAACAACATTATTACATGTTAAAAGGAGAAGAAAGATGAATTTAAATTTAGTAAATGAAATTACTAAGGATCAATTAAAGACTGATCTTCCAGAAATCAAAGCTGGTATGACAGTAAGAGTTGACGTAAGAATTAAGGAAGGCGACAAGTCTCGTATCCAAGCATTCGAAGGTGTTGTAATTAAGGTTCAAGGCAGTGGTATCGGTGAAACTTTCACAGTTAGAAAGTTATCAAGCGGTGTAGGCGTTGAAAGAACATTCCCTATGCATTCACCAGTTATCGATAAGGTTACAGTATTAAGAGTTGGTAAGGTTAGAAGATCTAAGCTTTATTACTTAAGAAGCCGTTCTGGTAAGTCAGCTAGAATTAAAGAAGTTCGTTAATTTGATTAAAAGAGTCGCCCAGTGCGACTTTTTTAATGTAATATATCAGTATGGGTAAAAAATTTATAGAAATTATTAAAGACTTTTTTCAAGTAGGGATAACCGCAATTATTGTTGTTTTTATTTGTTTTAAGTTTTTATTTATATCAGCACAAGTACATGGTACTAGTATGTATCCAACACTACAAACAAATGATCGTGGTTTTAGTTTTGTACTTACTAAGAATCTTGGCATTGAACGCTTTGATATCTGTGTTATTGATTCACCTAAGGCTAGTGAATTACTTGTTAAAAGGGTTATCGGGCTTCCTAATGACAGAATCGCTTATATAAATAATATGTTATTTATCAATGGTGAATATGTGGAAGAGGATTTCTTGAGTGACGATGTCTATACTAATGATTTTGAGATAACTTTAGGCGAAAATGAATACTTTTGTTTAGGAGATAATCGCCCTGTTTCTAAAGATTCTAGATATTATGGAACTTTTAGTAAAGAAGAGATTAAATCAACTCATTTCTTTGTATATTATCCATTTAATAGAATTGGAGTAAAGTAGATGAATATTACTGTATATTTAGGTGCTAATTTTGGAAACGATCCTGGTTTTAAAGTAGCTTGCGAAGAACTTGGAGCCTGGATTGGTAAATCAGGCAATAATCTTGTCTATGGTGGTTCTAAGTCTGGTTTAATGGGTGTTTTAGCTGAAAATGTTTTAAAAAATGGTGGTGAGGTAATTGGTGTTGAACCTCAATTTTTCATTGATCAAGGATTAGAATATAAAGAAATTACGAAATTATATATCACTGAAGATATGCCATCTAGAAGATCTAAGATGATTGAACTTGGTGATGCGTTTATCGCTTTTCCAGGTGGTACAGGAACTTTAGAAGAGATTGCGGAAGTAATGTGTAAGGTATCTCTTAAACATTTAGATGCCCCTTGTATTGTCTATAACTTAAATGGTTATTATGATGATTTAAAGGCTTTGTTAAGTAAAATGATTGACTATGATTTATCTTCTAAAGAAAAACAAGAAAGAATTTATTTCTTAAATAACTTAGAAGAAATAGTTGATGTGATAAATAAGTATAATGCAGTTGTCTAGGCAACTGTTTTCTTAACTTATGGTATATTTAAGATAGGAAGTGATAAATATGGATAATGAAAATAAGGTAACAATAAACTGGTATCCAGGTCATATGGAAAAGGCCAGAAGACAGATGGAAGAACAGTTAAAACTGGTTGATATCATCATTGAAATAAGGGATGCAAGAATGCCTTTGGCAAGCGGCAATCCTTTACTTGATGAGATGGCTAGCAATAAAGAGAGATTAATCATTCTTAATAAGACTGATAAGGCTGATTCTAAACAAAATGAATTGTGGATTAATGGTTTTAAGAATGTTGTTTTGTGTGATTCTTTAAATGAAAAGAATACTAAGAAGGTTGTTGATAAAGTTAAATTAATCTTAAAGGCTAAGCTAGATAAGGCAAGAGAAAGAGGCATTCGTAAGAAGGTTTTAAGAGCTATGGTGGTTGGTATACCTAATGTTGGTAAATCGACTTTTATTAATAATGTAGTTAAAAAGAAGGTTGCTAAGGCGGAAAATAGACCAGGTGTTACTAAGAATCTTCAATGGATTAGAATTAATGAGGATGTTGAATTATTAGATACACCAGGTGTTTTATGGCCTAAGATTGAAGACCAAAACCAAGCTATGATCTTAGCTTTATTAGGTAGTATGAACGATAAGATTTTAAATGAAGAATCTTTAGTTTATTTTGGTCTAAATTATATTAAAGATAATTATCCAGGTCTTTTAAATAAGCGCTATGAAGTTGATGAAAATAGTGTTGATTTAATTAATGAAATAGGCTTAAAGAAGATGTGGCTAACAAGTGATGGCGGTGTTGATCGCCATAAGGCTTATAGCTTACTTTTAAAGGATATCAGAGAAAATAATATTGGAAGGATTACTTTTGAGAAATATGAGCCTGTTGAATGAATATGAAAATAAGTGTCTTGAAACAAGTGATTTAGTAATGGGAATCGATGAAGCTGGTAGGGGTCCACTGTGTGGGCCTCTTGTTGTGGCGGGTTGTGTTTTTCCCGTTGGCTATAATAATGAATTAATCAATGATTCCAAGAAGTTGAGTGAAAAGAAAAGGGATATCTTATACAATCAGATTGTTGAGGACGCTTTGTATTATTGCATAAAGATTGTAGAGCCTAAGGAAATTGATGAGCTTAATATCTATGCGGCTACTAAAAAGGCCATGAGTGAGATAGCTTTGTCATATGATGTGAAGTATGTTTTAACTGATGCGATGCCGATTGTTGATAATGAAAAGGTTATTCCTATTATTAAGGGTGATGCTAAGTCTATTTCAATTGCGGGAGCTTCTATTTTAGCTAAGGTCACAAGAGATAAGATAATGTATGAATATGATAAGTTATATCCTGAATATGAATATCGTAAGCATAAGGGTTATCCTACTAAAAGACATTTAGAATTATTAAGAGAATATGGGGTTTTTGATATCTATCGTATGTCATATGGACCGTGTAAAGATCCAATTTTGAAGAAAAGAGGGTAGGAATTTTTCTTTTTCATCTCAATAATAGAGTATGGAAAATAGAAATAAATTAATTTCGCTAGCAATCAAGTATGCTGGCAACTATGACTTAATTAGAAAAGCTATCATTAGAAATGAGGATGTTGAGGAAAGATTCTGTCCTAATGCGATAACTATTTTTGATGATGCTTATCCTATTGAATTATTTGATCTTAACAAAAGTCCTTTCGTTCTTTTTTATAGAGGAGACATTAGCTTATTAAAAAGAGACAAAATAAGCATTGTAGGCTCTAGAAGACCCTGTGATTATGCCTTATTTGCCACTGAAAAGTATGTTCAAAAAGTAAGGGATGAAAAAGTAATTGTCTCAGGTTTGGCTAAGGGCATTGATGCTTGCGCTCATAAAAATGCTAAGATGACAATTGGTGTTTTAGGCTGCGGTATTGATTATATTTATCCTGCCGAAAACAAAGATTTATATAAAAGGATGGAACAAGAGGGTTTACTTATTAGTGAATATCCTTATAAGACAATACCTAATGCCTATCATTTCCCTTTTAGGAATAGAATAATTGCAGCTTTAGGTGAGGAAATACTTATTATGGAAGCTAGGAATAAATCAGGTACTTTAACTACCGTGAATGAGGCTTTAACCTTAGGTAAGACTATTAAAGTGCTTCCTTTTGAGGTGTTTAATGAGAATGGAAATTTTAATAATCAATTAATTCAAGAGGGTGCTGAAATCCTTAAATATGAAGATATAAATTGACAAATAATAATTGAATGTGTAATTTATTGAAATAGAGAGCGTAAAAGATATGAAAAATTTAGTAATTGTAGAGTCTCCTTCTAAATCAAAGACGATTGAAAAATATTTAGGAAAGGACTATAAGGTCGTTTCTAGTAAGGGTCACATTCGTGACTTGGCTACTACTGGTAAAGAAGGGCTAGGGGTAGATGTTGAAAATGATTTTAAACCTACTTATGTGGTTTCTAAGGATAAAAAGGATACTGTTAAAGAATTAAAGTCTTTAGTTTCAAAGGCTGAAAAAGTATATCTAGCAACCGACCCGGATAGAGAAGGAGAGGCTATTTCTTGGCATTTAGCTCAAGAGTTAGGATTAGATGTTGATGATACAAATAGAGTGGTTTTTAATGAAATTACTAAGAATACTATTTTAAATTCAATGGAAAATCCTCGTACTATTGATATGAATCTTGTTAGATCACAAGAAACAAGAAGAATACTTGACCGTATTATTGGTTTTAAGTTGTCTAAGTTGCTTCAAAAGAAGATTAAGTCTAAGTCAGCAGGTAGAGTACAATCTATTGCACTTAGAATGATTTGTGATCGTGAGAAAGAAATTGCAGCTTTTGTACCTGAAGAATATTGGACTATCAAGGCTTTATTAAATAAGGGTAAGGATGAATTCAATACTACTTTGGCTAAGATTAAGGGCAAGAAGGCTGAAATTAAGAATGAAGAAGAGGCTAATAAGATTGTAACTGATTTAAAAGAGCCTTTTGTGGTAAGCGGTGTAGTTGAAAAGAAGAAGAAAAGAGCTCCTTATCTTCCTTTTATCACTTCAACACTTCAACAGGAAGCTTCTAGCAAATTAGATTTTAGTGCTAAAAAAACGATGATGTTAGCTCAGAATCTTTATGAGGGTATTGATTTAAAGAACGAGACAGTTGGTCTTATTACTTATATGCGTACTGACTCTACTCGTTTATCTAATGAGTTTGTAAATGCGGCTTATAGTTATATTGAAAATGAATATGGTAAGGAGTATAAAGGCTTTTATCGTGTTAAGAATGATGAATCAAGTCAGGATGCACATGAGGCTATTAGACCAACATCACTTGATCATACACCAGAGAGTGTTAAGCCTTATTTAACAAATGACCAATATAAGTTATATAAGTTTATTTATATTAGAGCCCTAGCTTCTTTAATGAAGGATGCATCATTTAATTCAGTAACTTACAACATTGAAAGTGGTGATTATTTGTTTACAATCAGTGGTTCTAAGCTAGATTTTGATGGTTTCTTGAAGATTTATAAGGATTATGATTCTAGCAAGGATGTTATTTTAAAACCTTTAAAAGAAGGGGATGTTCTTGAATTAAAGGATACTGTTAAGGAACAGCATTTTACTGAAGGACCAAGTCGTTATACTGAAGCTAAATTGATTAAGGCGCTAGAAGAAGAGGGCGTTGGTCGTCCAAGTACTTATGCGACTATCATTGAGACTATTGTTAAGCGTAACTATGTTGAACTTAAGAAAGAGTCTGATAAGTCTAAGACTAAATATTTCTATCCTACAGAGCAGGGCACTTTAACTGATGAGAAGCTTAAGGAATTCTTTAAGCCAGTTATTAATGTTAAATATACTGCTAATATGGAAGATGGCTTGGATAAGATTGCTGAGAATAAAGAGAATA
>CAKUTY010000049.1 GCA_934692455.1 uncultured Erysipelotrichaceae bacterium | reverse complement strand
GCGTTTATTACTATACAGTAGGTCAAAGAAAGGGCTTTGGCGTTGGTGGTAATCGTGGTCCATATTTCTGTGTAGGTAAGAATATTGAACATAATCTTCTATATTTAACTTCTATTAAAAATGAACATTATTTATATTCTGATAGTGCATATATTTCTGGAATTAACTGGATTAATGATTTACCAGCTGAGGCAAGTGAAATTGGTTGTAAGTTTCGTTATCGTCAACCCGATAATAAGGTAACTATCAAGAAGATTTCAGATACGGAAGCTATGCTTCATTATCCTCAAAAGATTAAGGCTGTTGCCCCAGGTCAGGAAGCTGTTTTCTATTTGAATGATGAAATGCTTGGCGGTGGCACTATTGATAAAGTCTTTATTAATGGACAGGATGTCAATGAATATCTTGATTCATTAGTTTTTAAGAAATGAAAGAAACAGTAAGTTTAGACGGAATTTTTATACGAACTATTTATAAGGCCTCAAATTATATGGTGACCAGATTCGAGCCTCTTGATAAAGGAGTAATCACGGTAACCGGGCCTTCTTTTGATTATGAGCCTTATACCAAATATACAATCAGTGGTTATTTTGATGAACATCCTAAGTATGGTTATCAATTTGTCTTAACGACAGTAAGTAAATATGTTCCTTCAAAGAAAGATGAAATAATTAAATTCTTATCTAGTTCTAATTTTAAGGGCATTGGTAAAAGGGCTGCTGAAAAGATCTATAACTATTATGGTGATGATACTTTAAAGATTCTTAAAAGTGACTTGAGTGATATTGATAAGATAGGATTAACAGATATTCAACTAAAAGGGCTCATATTGGGGCTCGAATCCTACGGGCTTGAATCGGATGATATTGTCTTTGGATTAATATCAGCAGGTTTTTCAACCATGGAGGCCAATCGCATTAAGAATGAATACAAGGAACATACAGCCTTAGTATTAAAAGAGAATCCTTATCAAATTTATTATGATATCTATGGGATATCTTTTTCAAAGATTGTGAATTGTTTCAAGAATGTGGAAGTTGAAGATAAGGAAAGCAAATTTAAAGAGGCTTATCTTGTTTATGTATTCAAGGAAGTAAGTTTCAGAAAAGGCGATATTTATCTATATAAGGATGAATTTTTAAGTACCTATGCTCGATATTATAGTGATGGTGATGATGTACTAGATGAATTATTGACTAAGGAATTGTTGGTTAAAGAAGAAGAAAGATATTATCTAAGAAGTGATTATGAGGATGAGAAGTTTATTGCGTCTTATTTGAATCATTTTGGTGAAGATATGGGTGTAGAACCAATACTTTTGGATGAATCAATAAAGGAAAATGAAAACATTAATGGTATCAAGTTTGATGATTATCAAAAAGAAGCGATTAAAAATTTCTTTAATGAAAAGATGTCAATGATAATAGGTGGGCCTGGTACTGGTAAGACAACTATTATCAAATGTTTAGTTAATATCTTTAAGTCTCATTTCCCTTATCAAAATGTTATTGTGGTAGCTCCTACGGGTAGAGCAAGTAAAAGAATCAATGAATTATCAGATGTCGAGTCTAAGACTATTCATTCTCTTTTAAAGTGGAACAAGGAAGATAATTCTTTTACTAATAATTTAGATAATCCGATTCTTTATGATTGTTTAATCATCGATGAGTTTTCAATGGTTGATAATTCTTTATTTGCGTCTTTATTAAAAGCTTGTTCCTATGTTAAAAAGATCTGTATTATCGGTGATGATGACCAATTGCCTTCGATTAGACAGGGTGATGTTTTAAGTGATTTGATTGAATCAAATAATTTTAAGATTAGTTATTTAAAATGTAATCATCGTCAAAAAAGTGGTAGTGATATTATTTCTTTGGCAAATGATATCGTAAATGAATGTGTTGACTTTAATAAGTATCAAAATGATATAAGTTTTTATGATATTAATAAGATTAATCAAAAAGAAATCATTGATTTAATCAATAATGATTTAGATGAAAACAATATGTTGGGTTTGGATAATTTCCAAGTTTTATCAACTATGTATAAGGGTGTTAATGGGATTGATAATTTGAATAGTGTCTTACAGTCTGCATTTAATCCAAGTAATATATCTTTACGTGAAAAGAAAGTGAATAATATTGTCTTTAGAGAAAATGATAAGATATTAGAACTAAAGAATCGTCCAACTGATGATGTCTATAATGGCGATATTGGTGTACTTGATGAAATAAATGAAGAAGAAAAATATTTCTATGTCAAATATGGAAGTGTTGATGTTTTCTATAATTTTAATGATTTAGCTGATATTACACTTGCTTATGCCATGTCTGTTCATAAGGCACAAGGGTCTGAGTATCCATATGTTTATTTCATTTTTGATCAAAGTCAAAGTCATATGTTATATAAGAAATTAATTTATACAGCTATTTCTAGAGCTCGTAATAAGTTAGTTTTAATTGGTGATAAGGATTTATTTTTAGCTTCTGCCAACAAAAAGTTACCAAAACGTAAAACATCTTTAATAATGCGCCTTAAAAGTATGTTATGATAGTGTTTGAAGATAAGTAATTTAATTGAATTTAGAGATTAAGCAAATGGTGAAAGCTTAAATAATTAAATGAAGCTACTTCAAATTTTCTGATTAATACTCAGCGGTTATCGCCGTTATCGATTTAAGTGCTTGGTTATTTTTCCAAGAACTAAGGTGGTACCACGTATTTTGCGTCCTTAGATGGCGCTTTTTTTATTTTTGGAGGAAAATTAATGAAAAATCTATCTGGTAATGAAGTAAGACAAATGTTTCTAGACTTCTTCAAGTCAAAGGGTTTTATGATTGAACCAAGTGCAAGTTTGATTCCTCATAATGATCCAACTTTACTTTGGATCAATGCAGGTGTTTCAACTCTAAAACAATACTTTGATGGAACTGCTAAGCCTGCTTGTCCTCGTATCGCAAATGCTCAAAAGTGTATTCGTACAAATGATATTGAGAATGTAGGTAGAACTGCTCGTCACCATACTTTCTTTGAGATGTTGGGTAACTTTTCAATTGGTGATTACTTTAAGGAACAAGCTATTCCTTGGGCATGGGAATTTTTGACAAGTGAAGAGTGGATTGGCATGGATCCAAAGCGTTTATATGTAACTGTTTATCCAGATGACCAAGATGCATATGATTTATGGGTTAAGGCTGGTATGATTGAGTCTCATATTTCTAGAAATGCCGATAACTTCTGGGAAATTGGTAGAGGACCTGGTGGCCCTGACTCAGAACTATACTATGACCGTGGTGAGAAGTATGATCCTGAGGGTATTGGTGAGAAATTGTTCTTTGATGATATAGAAAATGATCGATATGTTGAACTTTGGAACATCGTATTCTCTCAATTTGATTGTAGACCTGGTGAGGTTGCTAGAAGTGAATATAAGGAATTACCTCAAAAGAATATTGATACAGGTATGGGGTTAGAACGTCTTGTATGTTTCTTACAAGATGGTGAAACAAACTTCGATACTGACTTATTCTTGCCTATTATTCATGCAGCTGAAAAGTATGCTAAGCATACATATGATGAACCTGAATATAAGATGGCATATAGAGTTATCGCTGACCATATTAGAACGGTAACTTTTGCGTTAGCAGATGGTGCTATGTTTTCAAATGAAGGCAGAGGCTACGTTTTAAGAAGAGTTCTAAGAAGAGCTGTTAGATATGGTATTAAACTTGGAATTGAAGGTCCTTTCATGTACAACCTAGTAAAGGTTTGTGCTGATAATATGGAAGCTTATTATCCATATGTTCAAGAGAAGGTTACTCTTGTTTCTAAGCTTGTTTTAAATGAAGAAGAATCTTTCCATAAGACATTAAATAATGGCGAATCATTATTAAATGAAGCTTTGAATAAGCATGCTGATACAAAGTTATTACCGGGTGAAGTAGTATTTAAGTTATATGATACTTATGGCTATCCAAAAGAATTAACTGAAGAAATAGCTCATGAAAAGGGTTATGAGGTTGATGTAGAAGGTTTTGAAAAAGCTATGCAAGCTCAAAAGGAAAGAGCTAGAGCTGCTAGAAGTAATGAACAATCAATGCATTCTCAATCAAAGGATTTAATGGATTTTACAGAAGTAAGTGAATTCACTGGTTATACTGATACTAAGTCAGAAGGTACTGTTATTGGTTTATTCAAGGATGGTGTTAAGGTTGATGAATTAAGTGGTGAAGGTGATTTAATCCTTTCTAAGACTTGTTTCTATGCTGAAAGTGGTGGTCAATGTGCTGATACTGGTAAGGTATATAATGATACCTTTAAGGCTGATGTAACTAATGTTATCAAGGCACCTCATAAACAAGCTTTACATCATTTAGAAAATGTAGAAGGTACTATTAGAGTTGGTGACGTGCTAACTGGTGAATATGATTATGCTAAGCGTCAATTGACTCGTGCTAATCACTCAAGTTTACACTTACTACAAGAAGCTTTAAGAGAAGTGTTGGGTGATCATATTGCCCAAGCTGGTTCTTATAACTGTCCAGAATATGCTAGATTTGACTTTACACATTTTGAAAAGCCAAGTGAGGAACAACTAAATGAAGTTGAAAGAATCGTTAATGAACATATAAGTGATGCGTATCCGGTTGTAACTGAGGTTATGAGCATTGAGATGGCTAAAAAGACCGGAGCTACTGCTTTATTTGATGAAAAGTATGGTGATACAGTTAGAGTTGTAACTATGGGTCCTTCTAAGGAATTCTGTGGTGGTACTCATGCATCTAATACTGCTGACTTAGGCTGTTTCAAGATTGTTTCTGAAGAATCTATTGGTTCTGGTGTAAGAAGAATTGAATGCGTTACTAAGATGGAAGCTTATAAGGCTTTAAAAGCTAATGAAATTAAGTTAAATGATTTAAGGGATAGCTTAAAGCTTAAGAATAGTGATATGATTCCAGGACGTGTGGATCAAATGAAACAAAATATTTCTAGCTTAGAAAATGAAAAGGCTCAATTATTATTAAGAGTATTAAATCTTGATAGTGATGTAGCTGCTTCCAAGGCTAAGGGTGAGGATGTTAAGTATGTTGTCCTTAAGACAAATGATCTTCAATATAACTTAAAGGATTATGCTAATGCGATTAAGAATAAGCTTGATGGCGGTGCTGCCTTTATCGGCAATGTGGCAAATGGCAAGTATTCATTTGTATGTGCATTAGGTAATAAGGCAACTGAAAAGGGCTTAGATGCAGGTAGTTTAGTTAAGGAAGCTGCTTCTTTATGTGAAGGCAAAGGCGGCGGTAAGAAGGATTTGGCACAATCAGGTGGTGTTGATAATGGTCAAATCGATAGTATTTTAGCTACAATTGAAGCTAAAATTAAGTAATGAAGAACTTCTATAATAAATATTTAAATGATGAGATAAAGGTTGATAATTCAACCTTTATTTCGCTTTTATGTGCTTTGGCTGTAGTAGGCGGTATCTATGGTGCTATTTATGAAACATTATTCTATCTTTTAAATAATAATGCATTATGTAAAAGAGGCTCTTGTTTTGGGCCTTGGATTGAAATTTATGGTATAGGCTCCTTACTTATATATTTCTTATGTCATAGGTATAAAAGAAGTCCTTTAAAAGTATTTTTAATTGCAGGATTATCTTGTGGACTTCTAGAATATTTGGCGGGAAAGGGCATGTATATTATTTTTGATGGCAGAAGGGGTTGGAATTATAATACAGAAATTTTAAACTTTGGCAATATTGAAGGCTTTGTCTGTCTTAGAAGCGTTTTGGTTTTTGCGTTTTCTGGTTTGTTGCTTATATATGTTATTTATCCATTATTGATGTTTTTATCTACAAAAATAAATAAGAAGGTATTCAACATCATAACCTTTACTTTAGCTTTCTTATTTCTTGTGGATGTGATTTATAATGATGTGATTGTTTCGATATTCCATACTTATTCATCTTTAGATTTCTATAAGAATATCGATATTTTCAAATATTATAATGAGTCAAGAATTAACTAGCTTTTTCTTGATATAATAATTTAGAAAGAAGGTGTATTTATGGAAAAAGATTTTTCTAGCACAATGTTATTCAATTCAAATGATTTAAAAAGAGCAAATCTTAAGCAATTACTTCAATATGTATCTGCTTCTTTGAC
Organism: uncultured Erysipelotrichaceae bacterium; assembly: GCA_934692455.1. Classification (GTDB taxonomy): domain Bacteria; phylum Bacillota_I; class Bacilli_A; order Erysipelotrichales; family Erysipelotrichaceae; genus Colivicinus. Next base: position 2,802 of record CAKUTY010000049.1, on the reverse strand, counting down.
TGAAAGAGGTTATGATCCAGTTGATCAAATTGCTGGTTATTTGATTTCTAATGACCCTGCTTATATTTCTAGCCATAATAACGCCCGTAGTGTTATCCAACAAGTTGAAAGATATGAAATTATTGAAGAACTTGTTAGATATTATCTTGAAAGTAAATAGATATTAAGGCTTGGGTGTTATAAATATTTGTCTCTTTATAGAGACTTTTAGGATTGCCTTAGAAAAGGAGAAAAAATGGAAGATAACAAGATTTTAATTATTGATGATGAAGGTCGTGAGAGAGAATTTACTATTCTTTTCACTTTTAATTCAGATGATGAGGACCCAGAAATGGGTGACAACTATGCGGTTGTATATGAAGGTGATAATGATGAAGAATTGTTAGCCTTTAAATATGATGAAGATGGTAATATCGCTCCAGTTGAGGATGAAGCAGAACTTGAGATGATTCAAGAAGTTATCGATGGTTTTGATGGTATTGAAGATGAAAGCTTCTAAGAAAAAACAGACAACTTTTATAGTTGTCCTTTTATTGCTGATTATCGTAGGTATCGGTGGCTTATTTGCCTTAATCAATACCAGTATCAAGGGTTTTGATAATCCTCAAATTAAAACGATTACTATTGAAGATAACTGGTATGGTAAGCAGGTTCTACAATATTTAGATGAACAGGATGTTATTAAGAATGCCAATGTCGATTATCTATATGCCAAAATTAAGAAGATGGATTTGAATTTTAAGGCTGGTACTTATGAAATCAATAATGGTCTTTCTTTTGAGGAAGTAGTTAAGTATTTATCTGATGGTACTAATGCGATTCAAGATACAGTAACTATTAAATTTATTGAAGGTTATAGAGCTAAAGATTATGCAGATTTAATTAGTAAGAGTACTAATTTAAATTATGAAGATATCATGGCAAAGTGGAATGATGAAACTTATGTTAGAAGTTTGATGAGTTCTTATCCTTTTTTAACTAATGATATGTTTAATAGCGATGTTAAATGTTTGTTGGAAGGATATTTATTCCCTAATACATATGAATTCTTTAGAGATAGTAGTATTGAAGATATTACTGAAAAACTATTGGATGCAACTTTAAAGATTTATAAAGAAAATGAAGAAGCATTTATGGCTTCTCAATATAGCGTTCATGAATTATTTACTTTAGCTTCAATTGTTCAAAGAGAAACAGGTAATACTAATGATATGCCGCTTGTTGCTAGTGTATTCTTTAATAGATTGGCTACTGGCATGCAACTTCAAAGTTCTGTTACTGTATGTTATGCCTTAGATATTGGTTTAAATGGTGATTGGACTAAGTGTGAGGTAATTCAGGATTCTAGTGATCCTTACAATACTTATCAAATTATGGGTTTCCCTCCTGGTGCTATTTGTAATCCGGGTAAGGATGCACTACTTGCAGTGTTAAATCCAGTTGATAGTGATTATTTCTTCTTTATTGGAGACGTGTGTGGTAATGGTGGCACTATTTTTGCCAAGACTTATGGTGAACAATTAGCTAATCAGAAGGAGTATTTATCATGTTACTAAATAAGCCGGTTATTATTGGCATTGCTGGTGGCAGTGCTAGTGGTAAGACTACGATTGCTCAAAAGATTATTGATACTTTTAAGGATACTAATTCGATTGGTATTATTAAGGAAGATGATTACTATAAGGATCAATCTGATTTGTCTTTTGAGGATAGAAAGAAGACTAACTATGATCATCCTTTAGCTTTTGACCATGAATTAATGCGTTTTCAGATTCAAGAATTGATTGCGGGTCGTATTGTAGAAAAGCCTACATATGATTATACAGTTCATAATCGTAGTGATAAGACAGAGATTGTAGAGCCGAAGGATGTTATTATCATTGAAGGTTTATTTGTCTTGGAAGAAAAAGAAATCAGAGATTTATTAGATATTAAGGTCTTTGTGGATACACCTAATGATATTCGTTTTATTAGAAGACTTGTTAGGGATATCAATGAAAGAGGAAGAGATATCAATAATATCATTGATCAATGGTGTGCTACTGTCAGGGTTATGCATGATGAATTTATTGAACCTTCTAAGAAATATGCTGATGTTATTATTCCTGAGGGTGGTGGTAATTCAGTTGGTATTGACTTATTGATTACTAAGATAGATAGCATTTTAAATTAGACTTATGTTAAAATAGTTGTCGCGGAGGTAAATTATGGACGAGAAAATTTATGTCACAGAAGAAGGTTTACAAGATTTAAAAAATGAATTAGAAACATTAGTTCATGTTACTAGAAATGAAGTTATTGAAGAATTAAAGGCTGCTAGAGCTCAAGGTGACTTGTCAGAAAACGCTGATTATGATGCTGCTAGAGATCGTCAAGCTCAAGTTGAATCAAGAATTAAGGAACTTGAACATACAATTAGAAATGCTGAAGTTATCACTGAAGTTAAGTCTACAAAGTTTGTAAGACTTGGTAGTACTGTTGAAATTGAAGAATTAGATACTAAAGAGAAGCATATATATACAATTGTTGGTACAACTGAGGCTGATCCTTTAAATGGCAAGTTATCAAATGTAACTCCACTTGCTGAAGCTATCATTAACCAAAAGGTTGGTAGTACAGTTAAGGTTGATGCTAAGATTCCTTACGAAGTTAAGATTATTAAAGTTCAATAATTTATCAAATTAAATTTATAAACAATAAATTAAGCCTGTAAAAAGGCTTTTTTTGATGTAGGAATTTTAAGTTTTGTCGGCAATTATATAGTGATGATTAAAAAATATTTATTGTTACTTATTTTTGGAC
>CAKUTY010000048.1 GCA_934692455.1 uncultured Erysipelotrichaceae bacterium | reverse complement strand
GAAGCATAGTAGAATTAGGACAAGTTGAATCAATTCTAAAAGAATTAGTCGGTGTAACATTTTGTGGATAACCTGTTGCATCAAGTGCCCCATGAATATCTTCATCAAATTTAACAGTTGGCTTAACCACATTACTAGCACCAGACCATGTAAATAAGATACCAGTACCCTCGTTATAAGAAACCACACAAGTTCCATTATTGCCAGGGACACCATGCCAATTAACAGTATCAGCATCTTTTTTATAGTGTGTAACGCTTCCTATTGTGACAGGATCATTTAACCAATCGCTCTCTCTTTGACTTAGCTCAACACTAACCGTTTTACTAGTATCACCTTCAATAACTGAAGTCATCACTTCAGCATAGGCACTACGCACATTTGCTAAGTCACTAGCCTCTCTACTTTTTTCTAATTGCTTAACAAATATCGGTATCGCAACCACAATTAAAACTGCAATAATCGCAACCACAATTAAAAGTTCCGCAAGAGTAAAACCCTTGTGGTTATTAGCTTTAGCGGCTCTTCTAAAAAGTTTTTTCACGGAATTAATTATATACATTTCAATGTATTTTTCATTATTAAAAGTTATATATTTATCAATTATCTTCATTATATTTAAATATATATTCATTATTTACCAGTTATTTACTGTTATCAGCCTATTTATTTAACATAAAACAATTAAACTGAACCTATAAAGGAGGTTCCTTATATGTACAAGACTATCGTGATAGATTATGAGCCTATTGTCAAAGATATGGCTGATACTATCAAAGAAGTTTGCAACAAACAGCTAAAAGAAAAATGGGAACTAGTTACCTTCTCAATCGCTAGTTCCAACAAAGCAATTCTTGTATTTAAAAACATTTATGAAGAAATTTCTTGATTATCTTAAAAACAATACCGATATAGACTGCATCGACCTAGCAACAGGTATTTCCTTAGGATTATTGTTTGGCATCCTAATGGACGATATTGGTATAGGCCTATTATTTGGAACATCTATCGGTATCTTGCTAGATCCAATTGGCAAAAAGCATAAACAATAAGATTTATTGGTAAAGCACACCACTTACTACCAATCTAGTCTATATCGAAATGGGTATTAATATACTCCTCAAACAACGGTAAAGTGAAATATAGATACCCCCTTGTGCTACCATCTACAATTCCTTTTTTAATCAATCTTTGACGATATGGATTAAATTCGTTAGTACTCATATTTAGAATATCTCTTATATCTTTGATTTTTTTATTATCCGTATCCACAATTGCCTTTGCGACCAGACGATCTTTCAAAGAAAGTTCAGACCACAACTTATCATAAACAAATTCACTTAGATACTGTTCATATTCACTTAATATTGAATTATAATCTCCATTAGCGTTCCATGTTAGATATCCAAGGACTTGGAACGCAAAAGGATATCCTTTTGTAAGTTTTGCCATTTCCAAAGCTTCAGAGTCAGCGAATTTAAATATGTTTTGGTATTTTGCTGCAATCGCCGAAATATTTAATGGTTGTAATTGAATTTTTGGCGCACGATACAAGAAAGTCAAATTCTTTTCATTCTGCAATTCATCTATATTTTCATATAATCCAGTACCAAGTAAAAATACCGGCAACTCTTGTCTTACAAATATTTGAAAAGAACCCGCAAAAACCTTCATATATTCATTATTAGACATCTCATCAATACAGAATAATACGCGCTTTCCTTCCTTTTGGATTTTTTTAAGAATTGTTACAATGGCAGTTTCTGAATCAGTAATCTGGGTTGCCCCATCAATAGATACACCAAAACCAAAAAAAGATAAGTCAATTTTAGAAGATTTAATCAATTTAGAAACAAGATGATTACTATACAATTTTGAAAGAATTGCCTGTAATAAATCAGTTGCTGGATTCAACTCCAAAACAATCCAATCAGGACGCTTACTTAATTCGTGACAGATTCTTGACATCATAACCGTCTTACCAGAACCCCTAACCCCTGTAATGATAAACATTTGCTGATTGATAGTATCTGATGTGAACGCATCAAGAATCTCATTATTTTGTACAGGTCTTTCTACAGACTCCAGTGGGTTTTTCCCAAAAGTTAATGTAAATGGATTTGCCATCATCTTTTCTCCTTATCTTTTTACTGTTCTTTACTCTTTTTAAATACTTTTACTGTTCTTTACTGTTACGCTTTTATTTTACTATTCTTTACTGTTTTATACAATTAGGCAAACATTATCTTTTATAGAACAAAGAGCTATTCGTACTTGTGTACATATAGCCGGATTTACTTGTGAAAAAACATATGTAGGAATAGAAGCAGCAAAACCATCACCTAATTCACCACTTGAGAATGCTGCATCATTAACATCTTTTAATAAAATCAACTCTCCTGAACAGGGAGAGTTGATTTTATTTTTATTTTGTTTTTCGGATAACTTCCGCTTATTACTTTATTTTAGTTCTGGCCAATAATCTTTGTTAGCCTCAATCATTTCATCAAGAATAGCTTTAGCAACATTAGCAGATGAAATAGTTCTATTTAAAGTAAATGCCTTTAGTGCTTTATCATAAGAATGTTCAATTGCTGCTTCTACTAATAATCCTTCACATGCATCCTGTTGCTCAATCAATCCTTTATAAAAGCGTTGAATTTTACCAACACGAATTGGTTCAGGTCCTCTACTAGTAACATAAGCAGGTATTTCAACCATGGCATCACTTGGTAAATTAGCAATAGCACCATTATTAGGAACGATTACAAGCTGTTTACTTCTAGTATCATTTGCCAATGATTCCACAACGTCAGTTATAAACTTTCCATGAACACCAACATAGAACTGTTTTAAATCTACATTCTCACCATTTTTGATCTTTTCACAGGCATCAAAAACTCTCTTCTCACGTGTATGAATTACCTGTAATCCACGTACATTATTTATATCAGAATACTTAACGATATCATCACCTAATAGATAATATTGCCAATAAGTATTTGGAAGATAGTCATGGAATAAATTTACTATATTTTTTGCATTATTGAATGTGTGAACCCAATCTGCATCTTTAAGTAGAGCTTCGTTATAACTCTTTTCAGTTAAGTAACCATATTTTGCTACATGTTGCTTTAGTTTTTCTGTAACGTCAACACCTTTGCATCTTACCTTTGTAAACCAACCATAATGATTCAATCCAAAATAATCTACTTCCAAATCTGATAGATCAGCATCGAGTATCTCCGCCATTCTTGCTTCGATTTCCACAGGCATATCACAAATGTTTAGGATTCTTGCATTAGGTCTAAGCTGATGAGTTGCTTTTGCCACAATTGCTGCTGGATTTGAGTAATTTACTATCCAATAATTCTTTGATGCATATTTTTCGCAATAGTCAATTAATTCAACCATTGGATAAATTGTTCTCAATCCATACGCCATTCCGCCTGGCCCACATGTTTCTTGACCTACACAGCCATGCTTTAATGAAATCTGTTCGTCTTTAACTCTCATTGCAAGTTTTCCAACACGCATCTGAGCCATGATAAAATCTGCATCTTTAAAAGCTTCCTCTGGATTGGTACTTACTTTTAATATAATATTTGGATTTTGATCCTTAACAACTTCGTTGACGAGAAGTGCTACTTTATCTTGTCGTTCTTTATCAATGTCGTAAAGCCACAATTCTTTTATACTAATTCTCTTCTCTTCCAACAAGTTTTTTACGATACCAGCAGTATATGTACTGCCTCCTCCGCAAATTACAATTTTATAACTTTTCATTTAATCAACACTCCTTATTCTATATAAATTTAAATTAATCAATTTATAAATTAGCAATAGTAACTATGATTTGAAAAATATAGACAATAATGTTTACAATTGCACCTAAAATACCCATTTTTCCATATTCACTATTTTTATTTGATATTTTTGTTATTAGATATATTGTAACGCCTGCTAAAGGCCATAAGAATCCTAATATAAATGCTAAAGAAAGTAAAATCATCTCAATAGTTCTCTTGCTTTTATATAAGTTTAATATTTCTTTATAAAATTCCTTAATCTTTTTTACAATCTTTACCATTTTCTACCTCGTAATGTATGCTAGGTATTCACTACCTAGCATTACATGTTTTAGTCTTCTATTTTCAATGCAGGTTTTACTAGATCATAAATGTCATGAACATTTAAACCGATAATAACCTGAACTTCGTTTCCTTTTCTTACGATACCTTTTGATGATACTTTCTTCAATAAATCTTCTTTTACTAGATTCTGATCAACAACTTGAGTACGTAAACGTGTCATACAGCAACCCATTGTTTTAATATTGTCTTTACCGCCTAGACCTTCAATAATATTTGTAACGATCTCATTGTTTGGTAATGCTGTTGTTTCTGATGTTCCCGCTTCTTGGCCCCAATCTGCAGCACGACCTGGTGTCATAAAGTTGAATTTTTTAATCAATGCCGTAAATACAACGAATGTAATTACAACGAATACTAAACCAACTAGTATGTATAATGGAAATTTAGTAACACTCCAAGGTAAAGTTAAATTGATAGTAAATAATTCAATAAATCCATAAATATTATAAGTTTTGATTCCTAACAAGAATAATGTCATTTCACCAAGACCAGTTAACATACCTTTTGCGATCCATAACCAAGGTGATGCAAATAAAATAATGAAATCCATTGCTTCTGTGATTCCTGCTAATGAAGCAGTAATATAAACTGGAATAATCATAGCAGCAACTGCTTTTTTATTTTCAGGTCTTGCACAGTAGATCATTGCTAGAGCAGCACCTAATGTTAAGAATTCTTTAGCAAATCCAAATGAAGCAAATCTAATAGATGAATCAAGGGTAGTTAATGTTCCGTTTGCAATAAGTGGCATTTCAGCATAGAAAATATTTGCAGCACCATTAACAGTAGCTCCATCAATAACAGCTGTTCCACCAATAGCTGTAAAGTCAAATGGCATCCATAGGAAATGGTGTAATCCTGTTGGAATCAAACTACGGTTCAAGAATCCAAATAAGAATACTCCTAATCCTCCAGAACTTCTAATAAATGCAGACATGTTATTAATGAAATTAGCTACTGGTGGCCATAATACTGTTACTGCAATTGAGAATACGATTATTACTGGTATCATAATCAATAGTGCTAAACGAGGTCCGCCATAGATCTTTAATACTTCTGGAACCTTAATATCGATTGCTTTATTATAGATCCATGCTGCTAAACATCCAATAATGATTCCACCAAACACGTTGATATCAGTTACTTGTAAGCCTAAAACTATTGCTTGACCTGTTGCAAATAATCCCATACCTGCAGCTCCATCTGCGATAAGCTGTCCAGTCATTGTCAAATATGCATTATTTACATACAAGAACATAATGTAAGACATTAATCCAAATACAGCCGCGTTTGCTTTTTGCTTCTTTGCAAATCCTGCTGTTAATCCTACACACAAAACTAAAGCTAAATTACCAATAATTGCAGAGTTAGTAGCAGCACTTAATAATGTTCCTAAATTAGTTAAAAATGGTACATTAGTAATTGAACATACTGTACTGATTGCCAATACGATACCTACTACTGCAAGATACAATACTGGGTCAACAATTACTCTACCAAAGTTTTGGAATATAACTGCGAGTTTTTCTTTCATTGCCTATACCTCCTTTAATCAATGAAATCAAGTAAATGATTTTACTGGCTATCTTCCCCTTTTGCCAATAAATCACCAGGAAAAATTATGTTTGCCTTTTTCCTTAATTCTGTTTGAACCGAGCATACCAATCGACTTTCTTCTTTGAACAAAGAATAACTAGAATTGTCTTTTAAAGTTATCATTTTTTCAAACGCAATAAACTCATCAATCATACGATGGCTATATTTACGTTCATCAATTATTTGAGGTTTCTCTCCCTTTATGTGAATTTCAAATGGCTCACAAACATTAGCAGGAGAGTTCATTATGATATAACCATTTTCACCTTGGATAAGATTTGTACATTGAGCTCTAGAATCTTTTGAAGCTATACAACTACATACGAAGTCAGGATACTTCAAAATTGCAATTCCTGAAGTGTCGATATTCTTGCTAATATTTGGATAATACATCGCATCATCAGGCTTTCCAAATATTCCTACTACAAAATGAAGATTGTAAATATTCAAGTCCATCAATGATCCACCAGCTTTTGTATAATCAAATGCAGGTAATATTATCCCTTGCTTAAATGAATCAAATCTTGATGAGTATTGGGAATAGTTCATATTAACAATATGAATAGGTCCTAGCTTTGGTAAAAGTTCTTTAATTTTCCTGTAATTAGGAGAATACTGATTTGTTATGGCTTCAAATACATAAACATGCTTCTGATCAGCCAGATTATATAAATCATTAAATTCTATTTCATTTATAACAATAGGTTTTTCAATGATGACATTTTTACCTTGTAGTATTGCTTTCTTTGCAAACTGATAATGCAAATGATTTGGAACACCAATATAAATTATTTCGCAATCTGAACTAAGCATTTCATCATAATCCGTATAAATATTTTTAATATGATAGTCATACTGTAATTTTTCTAACGTATTATGTTCAGCTTCAGTACCACAAATTCCACTTAATTCATATTGGGAAAGTTGATCAGTTATCTTTAAGAAATCTTTTACAATCATGCCAGCCCCTAGAATTCCTAATCTCATGCTAATGCTCCTTTCATGACTTTAATTATAGTTATGATTATTATAAATGTAAGCGCTTTTATAAATTGTGTAAATAAAGTACGCCTATATGTTTTTATTTATTGATAAAACAGTACTTTTTATAATATTACATAAAATCATTGGCAGTTATATAATGTTTGTAGAGGTATATATTTATGCTTTTAGAAAAATTCCAAGATCTATCTAAATTTAGCCATACTAATATTACAATTATTAATTATCTTCTTCGAAATCTTAATGATATAGATAAAATCACTATATCCGAGTTAGCAAGAGAAACATATACTTCCAATCCTACGATTATCCGTTTTTGTCATAGATTGGGTTTTAATGGTTTTAAAGATTTTAAAATACAGTTAATAAAAGAAATACATAGCCAGTATGAAAAAATAAATATTATTAATCCAAACATTCCATTTGAACCGGCTGATACTTTGACTACAATTAGCCATAATCTTTCTGAGCTGATCCAAATCAGCATTAATAAAACATATTTATCGCTGAATATAGAAATACTAAAAAAAGCTATAAAAATGATATTAGATGCAAAGAGGCTTTTCATTTTTGGAAAAGGAGATTCTTATATACGTGCACAATCTTTTAAAAATCGTATGATGAAGATTAATAAATATATAATTTTGGCTGACGAAAATCATGAAGGCTCTTACAATGTAAGAAATGTTTCTTCAGAAGACTGTGCATTGTTTTTAACCTATAGTGCTACTCATTACGACTACAATTCATTCATTAATATATTAAAGGCCTCACGAGTACCAACAATTGTAATTACTGCTAACCCTGATGCTTTGCTTGCAAAAAAATGTGATATTGTAATCACCATACCTCAAGATGAAAGTTTTGATTCTAAAATAGCTTGTTTTACTTCACAAATTGCATTTGAATATATTTTGGATATAATCTATTCTGCTATTTTTGATAGGAATTATCACTCAAATTATGATGAAAAGAAATTGAAAGAAAAATATGTTAATAAAATAATCTCAGGGGAACTCTAATACATAATATTGGAAGAGGTATTGAACATATATCATTAGAACATATATCTTCAATGTATAAATTGATGAATAAATTAAGCTCTTATGATGATTTCTATAAAATATAAGCAGCTATTTTTAAAAATATAAGCACAAAAACTCATTCACAATGATAAATTGTTACCACTATCAAAGGTGGCGATGAAAAAATCGTATATTTTGGGCCAGAAGTTAATGATACTTTATCAGATTTTAAAAAATGAACGCTCAGTGTTTATTTTAGTGGCGTATCATAAGTAAGTTAATACAATACCTGTTTTTGGAACTTTCCATCAAAATATGGTGAGAAAAAGGATAATTCATAGCCTATAATTCATTATCTTTTCATATTGACTTTGAGACATCATTGCATTGGTTAATGGCAGTTTTGTAAGTTCCTTTAGCTTCATATATGACCGACACATCTAATTATCTTACTTTAATACGCACCCACATATCAGACAATACTTTCTTTAAAGTATCATTATGTTTAAACACTTCATTCTTAGGATTAGACACATCAAAGACATAGGCATCATTATTACTATATACCTCACCATCCGAAGATAGTTCTTCTACTACCTTCTTATTAGCTGAAGTATAACCAACTTCAATAGAGCTATCCATAGCTGCATCATAGCTCATCATATAATTAATAAACTCATTAGCCAACTTAGGATTCTTCGCGTTAGTTGGAATCACAAAGCCATCACTCCACACATTAGTACCCTCTTTTGGTACATAATATGCCATATCATCATTTTGAGAAATAATATATGCTGCATCGCCACTATAAACAACCGCAATATCGTTCTCATTATTAATCATCGCATCAGTCACTTCATCAGTAACATAAGCAGGACTCATCGTATCATGTAATTCACATAGCCAATCATAAGCCTTGTTAATCTCGTCCATGTTTTCGGTATTCATAGAATAACCTAAAGCCTTTAACGCAACCATGAAAGAATCTCTCTCAGAATCATACATGAATATCTTATTAGAATATTCTACGTCTTTTAGAATATTCCAACCTAATTCCTCTAACTTATTAACATCCACATTATTAGTGGTCAAAATCCCTCGTTATAAACACATCCGATTTGTAATAATAAAGTAGGCGATAGATTTTAATATTTTCTATCGCCCCTTCTCAAACCGCACGTGCCCTCCTAAGGCATACG